>CAZLWX010000001.1:0-85041 GCA_964563295.1 uncultured Roseivirgaceae bacterium
AATGTTAGGTTAAACCCAACACACTGTCAAGGGTTTTACCTAATTAATTTGGCTATACCCATCAAATGACCTCAAAAGAGCGGATTTTACTAGCCTTAAGGCGGTCAGGGAAGAACCAATCTGACCTTGCCAAGAGGCTCGATCGTGACAGAGCTACGGTAAGCGAGGTGCTGAATAAGCCGGGTGATATTGATTCGGTCCGTTACCTGGAGGCCACGGCCGAGATCACAGGCTTCTCATTCGAATGGTTGAGAACAGGGGAAGGAGCTGAACGGCCCGACGATGCGAGCACTCTGAAGAATCACAGAGATCAAGACCGTACCGTACAATCATTGCGATCGAAACCCAGCCAGGAGATTCCTTCGGAGATCAGCGTGGCCGAGCCCAACATTCACGTCTATCTGACGGGCAAGAACATTCGCCCTGTAACCGTCACGGTGGACCGGTCCGGCCGCGAACTGATTACATACGTTCCGGTGAAAGCGCAGGCAGGATATCTTCGCGGATATGGTGATGCGAAGTACCTGGAGAAACTACCGGCCTATTCCTTGCCGATTGCAATCTCAGGCACGCACCGCATGTTCCAGGTAGATGGTAACTCGATGCGCCAGCTGGGCGGTGGCGGATTGCACGACGGCGATATCGTCATCGCGCAGTACGTGGAGAACATCTTCGAGCTTCGCGACAATCGCGTGTATGTTATTGTGAGCACCGAGGGTCTGATCATTAAGCGAATCATCAACCGGCTCACTAGTCCAGACAAAGTCCTGGTGTGTAACAGTGATAACAAGTCAGGCGAATATCCTCCGATCATCCTTCATCCCAACGAGCTCCTGGAAGCCTGGGAGCTGAAGGCCTTCATCAGCAAGCAGCTCGGGTTCAGCACAGATCTATACGACACAATCAACGATATGCAAGTGAAGCTAGCGTTGATGGATGACAAGATTAAATCCCTACAGGAAAAGGAAATTACAGATAAGCATGGACGATAGATCAAAGCGCCGTATCCGCCAGCAAATCCGCCGTATCTGCGATCGCTGGGCCGCGTCGCTTCAGACCCGTTTCAGATCGGAACAGCTACATAACTGATAATGATGGTTTTGGCTTACCCCCGTCCCGGGTACTCGTTTGGATATTACACCTTGTCCGTGAAGTGCCTCACACTCTTCTCCTCCGAAAACTTGGCCTGATTATAAGCACCCGAACCTCCTTTGGGTATCGAGAGTGAAACCCAGTCGTCGCCTTTTAACATCTTTGCGATATACAGGATCTGTCCGATGTGACTGGCGTAATGCGCTAACTGCCTTTGAAATGCATCCTGCACCGATTGCCCTTCATTGCGGATGAAAACAATACGATCAACTTCGCCCTCCTTGACAGCATCCAGCGCAGAAAAAACCGCTGCCCAACCCTTGTCCCAGGCCTCCATCATCCTTTTCTTATCCTTGTATCCTTCCTCGAATTCCGACTCGCGGTTGCGCCACGGTTTTTCCCCATCGCTGGTCAGGAAATCGGTAAAGCGCGACAACATGTTGCCGCTCAGGTGGTGAACCAATATCGCAATGGAGTTGCCCGCTTCATTCGGACGCCAGTTGATCTGACTGTCGTCCAGCTGCGCAATGGCCTTTTCGGCCAACGACTTGTAATACGAAAATAGTTTCCGGGAGCCGGTGAGAAATGACTCGTTCGACATATAGAAAAAGGTGTCTTAGCTCAGGGCCGATACTTACGCCGCTTTCTCCGCGAGCGCCTCCGCTGACTTCCTGGCTTCGGTTTCGCGCTTCAGTTGCGCCGCGTGCTGTTTGTTCTTCGAATACTTGATGTGGTCGGGAACGCCTTTGACATCCCATATAAGACCGACCGCTTCAAGTCCTTTCAACACGTAGTACGTAATATCGATCTCCCACCAGAAAAATCCCTGACGTCCGGACGTCTCATAGTAGTGGTGATTATTATGCCATCCTTCACCCAGCGTCAGCAGTGCCAGCCATAGACTGTTCTTGGATTCCTCACCGGTTTCATAACGGGGTTTCCCGAACTTGTGCATGATGGAGTTGATTGAAAACGTCCCGTGATATAGGATCACCGTGCTCAAAAAGAAACCAATAAATAATGTCGAGAATCCTGCGCTGGTAAACATGGCTGCCAGACTTCCACCGTTCACAATTCCGCCCAGCGCTGTGACGGCTATCGCGAGCACCAGCGGGGGCACCAGGTAATGCTTGTTCAGCCAAACTAACTCGGGATATTTGGCATAATCACCGATCGTCTTATAATCCGTCTCCTTAAAATCGGGTCCAACGATCCATCCCACGTGCGAGTACCAAAAACCGTAGATCTTCATCGAGTGCGGGTCGGCCGGCGTGTCGCTGTGACGATGGTGGTGGCGATGATGCGCAGCCCACCACAAGACGCCTTTTTGTGCCGACGTCTGTGCCATGAACGCGATCACGAACTGAAACCAGCGCGACGTTTTGTAAGATTTATGCGCGAAGTAGCGGTGATATCCACCCGTTACCCAAAACATTCGGAATACATAAAGAAAGGCACATACGATCCAGTCGAAAAGCGTCGCGCCTGTCCAGATGGCGGCGAGGGGCAACAAGTGGACCGCCAAAAATGCCAGCTCCTGCGAAAGCACTGGTTTGTTTCTCGGCTGCGGAGTCAAGGTTTGTGTTTGATTCATTGTGATCCAGAACAGCAGAGGTACTCGTTAAAGTTCGCCGGCGTCTGCTGAATTCCGCCGATCGAAAAGACAAAGGTCGGGGCTAAAATCCACAAATCATTACCTTCCGGGTTAATAATTCCGGTTTTTCGACAGAAAACGGTCTCCAAAACAGTTGTTAGCTTATAACCGGCGATTAGGTAAAGCGACATTTATCCCAATCCGAAAATTCACGTTTTTCGACCGTCGCGGAAAAACTGTGCCTATCACATTGTCGGAAACGGCATAAAACTGCAGCCGGCCCACCTCGCTTACTATCGAGAGCCCCAGGTTTGCCCAGCGCTTGTTTTTCCAGGAGAGTGATGCGCCGACATCCAGGAAAGAGTTAAACCGATGGGACGCCACCACCGATATCGCCGGTCGCGGGCGATCAAAGAAACCCGTAAGGGTAACAATTCCGACACTCGTGGCGGGGCTAAGTTGCCAGCTCGCGCTGAAAAAGGCTTGTGGAACAAGCGGTGAGGTGAAGGAAGCCGAGTCTTCGCGCGGCAAGAATGTACCGCGCAGGGTGTCCGCCAGGTTATTCAATGTCAGCGTGTCATTTTGAAAATACTCGACCAGGTCCAGGCCTTCGAACCGGTATGAGCCATCCACACGGTAGTTCTTCACATCATCACGCCACCGGATTTCTCCAATGTTGATGACGCTGGCATGCAAGGTCAACTTTGGATGAACAGCCGCCGTGATACCAATGTCAAAGGCGTATCCCGGATTATCGAAGCTGAGGGCAGCACCCCATCCATTTTCGCGGAAATTATGAATGCCCGCAGTCTTGATATAGTACGACGAGTTGACATACATGGAATAATCCGTCGAGTCGGTGAACATTGTCAGCCTCCCGCGCTCTGAAGAACAATTGCCCAATCCTGCCAGCAGCTTGCCACGGACGCCCACCGAGAACTTACTGAACACATAACCTGCAGTCAGACTGAACTCACGATAATACACGGCATTTATTTGCGGTCCCAACGAGACAGTGTCGCCGAGATAGGCTGCGTTGCCGCGCCACAGCACGTCAATGAGCGACTTCGGATAGGAAAATTTCACATTCATTTTTTCGGTCACCAACGCCGATAAAAACCAATCGTGCTTTCGCCAGGCGAACCTCAGCAGGTCAGCATTGAACTGATATTGAATAATGTTGTCGGGGTGCAGCTTGGTGAGAATCCCTTCAACATCATAGACGGCAGAATCTGGTCCATACTTCCTCACAAGATCATTGAAGACAAAAGCGTTGTTGCCATAATTGAATGCAATCGAAGGAAAGCCGATCGTCCACCCTTCCTTGACTGGTGGAATGGAGGGGTTGGTTGCAGCGGACTGAGGAAGTTTTGGCAGGGAGCTGAGCAGCATCTCCTGTTGTGCCGAAACCGATACGGGCAGGATAAGGGCAATGACGGCTATGAAACGAAGTCTCATGGTCTCAACGTTGCAATAGCTCCTACCTTGACTTTAAGAAAATTGGAAGTGGTGTAGCGCACGAACTGTTCACCCCCTCCCGCGGTGGCGACCCGAACACCGACCACCATCCGCGTTGCCCGGTAGACGTTATTCAACTTTTCCTGGCTCAGATCAATGGTCGTCAGCTTTGTCGCGGGTGATATAGCATTGCCGACTTCATCAACTTCCCCTGAACGCATCAGTTGTGAATCATTCGCCAGCAGTGAATCGATCAAGACGCCCTCGTCATCGAGCAAGTACAGTTGCGTCCATAAATCATGCGGAAACGAGTTCTCAAATTCCAGTCTCATCGACAACGCTTCAATGTTTTGAATGGTGTCAATCCTGATGTCAAACGTATCGCGAACTACGGCATCGCGAATCGCACATTGGAATGGGACTTCAACGGCAGCATCGATCCTTATCCGGCTGTCGCCCTTCAACCGATACATGCTTGGGCTCTCGGAATTGATTGCGGCATTGAGAGAAATCTGATACGTAATCTCCTGGGGACTGATAGAAAGAAAATCGGAGATATTGCTGTTCTCGTCACTGATTGCCGCAGTGTCATATTCGGCGTTGGTTCCGCCCGGCGATTGCCAACCATTCGTCACGATGGAACCTGAAAGCGTCGCGGAAGCCACAGTACCGATAGCGCTGACATTGGAAATGCTAATGTTTAGCGGAAAGCCAAGATCGCTTTGCAGCAGGAATAAAATACGGGGATTGACCAGGGTAATTGAACCGCTCACCCAGTTGGAGGTGATGTCAATATCTATGGTGTCATGCCTGGGCGGCAGTTGAAAGCTTTTCAGGAATCCTTCGACATAACTAAATTCCAAATCCTTAAGTTTTCCCTGGAACCGGGCAAGTTCGTCGTTTACTTCAGAGTCATTACCAACAACATCATAAAGAATAGCCAACGAGTTTGATCCCGAGTTTGGATCGAAGTCAATCAGATATCCCGATAGGTCAATTTGGCCGGCATATGTCGCCTGGCCCTTGTCGGTCGGGATAGACCACGTGTAAGCAACACCGTCGTGGGTTGCCTGTGGTATAGAAAATGTGATTACGCCGTCCGTTGGCTCCCGGGCTTCGACGATGTACTCAATTAATCCTGTTGTCAGTGCGATTGATTTCAGCAGATCGTTCTCGGGCCATTCGAGGGGAATGACGATAGTTTTCTCGAGGTCGGTAAGTGAAAAATTGAAGTCTGGTATGCGAAAAATATCCGCCCCTGAAAGCGTCAGCACTTCGTGTTCATAGACGAGCTCGACAATGTCATTGTCACCCGCTCGTACGTAGCCTTCAGGTCCCACGTTCTCGAGAATGTCGTTTGCGCTGATCTCAGTAAATATCAACGGCACGGCAACAGTGGGACGCCACTCCGGCAATCCAACATTTTCAAGATCCCGGCGGAAGCAGCCGACCATCATCATCGTAATGGCGACCAGGAGAACAATGATTTTCATGCCGTTGAATCTAGTCACGGCGTTTTCCCTCGTTGAGGATTGCGAGCAGCTCATTAAGCTTAAGCAAGGCCTCCACCGGGCTCATCGTATTAATGTCGAGCTGACGCAACTTTTCTTCCATCTGTATAAACCGCGGATCAGCTTCGAACAAGCTCATTTGAGGCGATGGTTTTGGCACTTCCTGGATTTTTTTCTTTTCATTCTTGTGCTTGTCTCGTTCGAGGAACTGAAGGATCTCGTTGGCACGGAACACAACCTTATTCGGCATCCCGGCAAGCTGCGCGACGTGGATTCCAAAACTGTGCTCGCTGCCGCCCTCCTTCAGCTTGCGCATGAAAATGATTCGATCTCCGACTTCTTTCACGGACACATTAAAGTTTCTCACGCGCGGCAGATCTTCCTCCAGCTGATTAAGTTCATGGTAATGCGTGGCAAACAATGTCTTTGGCTTGCAGTCTTTGTGCGCGTGATTGTGCAGGTATTCCACAATTGCCCATGCGATAGAAACGCCGTCATATGTGCTTGTGCCCCTGCCGATCTCGTCCATCAGAATCAGGCTCCGGCTGCTCAGGTTGTTCAGGATACTGGCTGTTTCAGTCATCTCGACCATGAATGTCGATTCGCCCCTCGACAGGTTGTCTGATGCGCCCACCCGAGTAAAGATCTTATCGACCAATCCGATAGATGCGCTCTCCGCCGGAACGAAGCTGCCCATCTGTGCCATCAGCACGATGAGCGCAGTCTGACGAAGTAAGGCGGACTTGCCCGCCATGTTCGGGCCGGTGATAATTAGTATTTGTTGTTTTTCGCTGTCGAGGTAGATATCGTTGGGGACATAGGTCTCTCCGACGGGTAGTTGCTTCTCGATGACCGGATGACGACCGCCCTTGATATCGAGAATAAGCGAATCGTTGATCGCGGGCTTATGGTATTTATTTGACCTGGCAACCGATGCGAATGAGAGCAGGCAATCCAGTTGGGCGATGACTCGCGCATTCTGCTGAATCTGCGGAATATAGCCGGCGGCGTGATGGACCAACTCGTGAAAGATTCGCTGTTCAATGACTACCAGCTTGTCTTCCGCATTGAGTATTTTTTCCTCGTAGGTTTTTAATTCCTCGGTGATATACCGTTCTGCGTTGACCAGTGTCTGCTTGCGAATCCAGTCCGCAGGCACCTTATCCTTGTTTGCGTTGCTGACCTCGAGATAATAGCCGAAAACCTTATTGTAGGAAATCTTGAGAGAAGATATACCAGTGCGCTCCACTTCGCGCTTTTGTATCTGAATCAAATAGTCTTTACCGGAGAACGCAATCTTTCTCAATTCATCGAGCTCGGCATCCACTCCTTCGCAGATAACGCTTCCCTGGTTGGTGGTCAGGGGCGCATCTTCGCGCAGTTCCCGGTCGATCTTTTCCAGCAGGAATTCGCAAGGGTGCAGTTGATCGGCGAGCTTTTGCATTTCGGGCGACGCGTGCTCCTTCAACAGCTGTCGTATGGGCACAATACACTTCAACGAGCGTTTGAGTTGAAGCATTTCGCGTGGGTTGACCCGGTTCACAGCTACCTTCGAGATCAGTCGCTCCAGGTCCGCAATTTGTCGCAACGGCTCGCTGACGCGGTCTGCAAGTTGATCGTCATTAAAGAAGATATCGACAACGCGCAGCCTCTCATCAATGGCTACTTTATCTTTCAACGGAAGGATCATCCATTTGCGCAGCTGTCGCGAGCCCATCGGCGTGAGGGTGTGATCGAGAATGTCGATTAGCGGAACGCCACCCTCGAGCTGGGAAGAGATGATCTCCAGATTTCGGATTGTAAATTTGTCGAGCCAGACAAACCGGTCCTCTTCGATGCGCGACAAGGACGCAATGTGGGATGTGTCTTTGTGCTCGGTATCTTCCAGGTAGTGAAGGATCGCACCAGCGGCAATGATCGCTTCGCCAAGGCCATCGATGCCAAAGCCCTTCAGTGATGCCGTTTTGAAATGGTTGATCAGCTTCTCGTATGTGTAATCAAAACCGTAAACCCACTCATCCAGCGCGAAGAGATTGTATTCGTCGCCGAAAAGTTTCTCAAAGCGATCTCTTGCGGATTTACTGAAAATGATTTCCGAAGGTGAGAATCCCTGGATTAGCTTCTGTATGTAATTTTCATTGCCCTGGGCAGCATAAAATTCACCGGTTGAAACATCCAGGAATGAAACGCCAACCTGTTCTTTACCTGCAAAGACCGATGCGAGAAAATTATTTTGCTTTCGGTCCAGAACATTATCATTGAACGAAACACCAGGGGTAACGAGTTCGGTCACTCCGCGCTTCACAATTCCCTTTACTAATCGAGGATCTTCCAGTTGGTCGCAGATGGCGACGCGATGCCCGGCTCGTACAAGTTTGGGAAGATAGGTATCGAGTGCATGGTGGGGAAATCCAGCAAGTTCGATCTCGGAAGCAGAGCCGTTTCCTCTCTTTGTCAGAACGATATCGAGCACTTTGCTTGCTGCGATGGCGTCGCTACCGAAAGTTTCATAAAAGTCACCCACGCGAAAGAGCAACAGTGCTCCAGGATACTTCGCCTTAATGGCGTTGTACTGCTTCATCAGCGGAGTCTCGGTAGTGGTTCTGGCTTCGGACATGAAAAAACAAAGATAAAAAAAGCCGACCGCCATTTTGGTGGGTAGTGAAGTTTTGTTCGGCTCAGTGATGTGTCCCATCACGACGCTTGCAAGAACAGCTCGCATCAAACCCACAGATTTCCTGACAATATTGCGCAGATTATATCGGAAGAATCTACGGAGGCAGCGAAATTAGCGTCCCGCCATCTTGTTGTTGCGGTAGATTTCCTTCCCTTGTTCGTTCCATTCGATCCTGATGAAGGGCTTAGTCTCTTCATCGAAGGGCTCCTTGGGGTAGGCGATAATCTTCTTTCGTCTGTTGTTGGGGTAGTATTCCACCCACTCCCCTACTTTCTGGTCCCACTTGTATTCTCCTGACACTGCCATTTGGCCGTTCTCGTAGAAGTAGTAGTAGTAGCCGTCCTTCTCCCCGTACTCAATCGGTGTGATTTCCTTCATTTTTTTCCGTTCCGTGGGATCGTAGTAGCTCACCAGGGATTCCTTTGGCCAACCGCGGAAATATTTTTCCTTATTGAGCAGCACGCTGTCACGGGAGTATTCCATCCACCGGCCGTGCCGCGTTCCCTTATAGAAGATGCCTTTTTGAAGCACCACGTCGTTCTGCGTTTTGGTATAAGGACCATGCAATAGCACGCCTTTTTTCACATCAAACCCCTGAGGACTTGTCTTCCGGATTTCGCGACGGGTGAAATCGTACCAATAGACATCGCGGACGAACGTCTGAGGACGCTCTGGTTTTTTCAAGAAATAGAATATCTCATAGGTGACACGGTCTCCATATCCCTTTCGGGTGAACCCTTTCCTGGTCTTGATTCCATAAAACACCTTTTTCTTCGGCTTCTTCCTTTTCTTAGGAACTTCCTCTTCCTCTTCTTCGCCGAAATCCAGCGTGACCGGAGTGTCGATTGTAAACCGTTCATCAATCTGCTCGACCGGTATCTCCTCATCCTGCGCGATAGCCGGGACTATTGGGAGGGCCAGTATTACTAAGAAGACCAGTCTGTGACGCATAGGGTATTTTTCGAAGGGCTATTGGGTGTTGGTTCCGAATGCCAATAGCCTACGACCCGACAACGAAATTATGGAAAAAATAGTATGCTGTGGCAGCCAGACGAGCCAACAGCGAACCGCCAATCACCGGTCTCATGACACGAGCTCGACACTTCGTTTTATGAAATCGGTGAGTTTCGGACCCGTCAACATGTTTTGGGACAGCAACGCGAGATCGAAAGCCTGTCGTGCCAGCTGGTTCTTTTGCTCGTCTGACTCCGCCGACAGGATCTTCCGAATGATGCTGTGATTGCCGTTCACAGCCACATTGTGGGTGTCCGGCATCGTTCCCATAAATCCATATCCGCCCCCTGTGCGGGCCATGTCCTTCATCCGGCGCATGAATTCGGCAACAGTTATCACCACCGGCAAGTCGTCCGGGGACATGGCCTCCACGGAAACAACCATGTTCTTGTCATTGATTGCGGACTCAAAAATCGTCTTCACCTTTTCCGTTTCTTCGGTGGTCAAAACGCTCTCAGCCTTTTCATCCTTGTCGATGAGTTTGTCAGGAGTCGCGCTGTCCACTCGCTTGAACTGGGTTTTCTCCAGCTTCTGCTCAAGCGTGTTAATAAAGTGACTGTCCAGAATTCCGTCGAGTAAAAGGACATCATACGCTTTTCCTTTAGCGGCCTCGACAAACCCGTGCTGTTTGCCCTGGTCCGTGGCATACAGGTAGACATGAGATTTATCCTTGTCGGTTTGGTTGGCCTTAACCTTGTCCTTGTACTCGTCAAGCGTGAAATAGGTCTCATCTACGTTCTTCAACAAGGCAAATTCCCGCGCACGCTCGAAAAATTTCTCGTCGCTAATCATTCCGTACTTGACGAAGATGCTGATATCGTCCCACTTCTTCTCAAAATCCTTGCGGTCCTTCTTGAACAGGTCATTCAACTTATCGGCGACCTTTTTCGTGATATGCTGACTGATTTTCTTGACGTTGGCATCGGACTGCAAATAACTTCGCGAGACGTTGAGCGGGATATCCGGCGAATCGAGGACCCCATGAAGTAACATCAGGAAGTCAGGAACAACATCCTTCACTTCGTCGGTGATGAATACCTGACGCGAATACAACTGAATCTTGTTCTTCTGGAGTTCGAAATCGTTCTTCACCTTTGGAAAGTAGAGTATTCCCGTAAGGTAGAAGGGATAGTCAACATTCAGATGAATCCAGAACAGCGGATCATCGGAAAATGGGTAGAGCTCTTTGTAAAACTTCAGATAATCTTCATCCTTCAGATCGTTTGGCGATTTTGTCCAAAGCGGCGAAGGATTATTGATGATGCGATCAACCGTGACCGTCTTGTATTTGGGTTTTCCGTCCTTGTCGACACCGTCCTCGACACTCTCCTCCTTCGTTCCAAACTTGATTTCCACTGGAAGGAAGCGGCAGTATTTTTCGAGTATTCCCTTCAGCCGCCATTCGTCCAGGAATTCTTCCGAGTCTTTATTGACATGAAGAATGACGTCTGTTCCGCGATCTGTACGCGTTGCCGGCGAAAGCTCAAACTGAGTCGAACCATCACACGTCCACCGGACACCATTCTGGTCCGTCGCTTGGAACGAGCGCGACACAATCTCGACGTTGTCGGCGACCATGAATGAGGAATAGAACCCCAATCCAAACTTGCCGATGATGTCTTTGCCGTCGGCTTTGTCCTTGAATTTCTCAAGAAATTCGGCGGCACCGGAGAAAGCGATCTGATTGATGTATTTCTTGATTTCCTCGCCGGTCATCCCGATCCCCCGGTCGCTGACGGTAATGGTCTTCTTCTTTTTGTCGAAGCTGACGGTTATTGTCAGATCGCCAAGTTCCCCGGTAAATTCACCCAAAGACGAGAGCTTCTTCAATTTTTGAGTAGCGTCAACAGCATTCGACACCAGTTCGCGCAGGAAAATCTCGTGATCAGAGTAAAGAAACTTCTTGATGATGGGGAAGATGTTCTCGGTGTGAATGGAGATTGTGCCTTTTTCCAGAATTTCAGCCATAGTTCAGCGGATTTTTTCCTTTTGAATTATTGCCGCGAAGTTCAAAAAATATTCCAAAGGGAGAATTATGACAGTAAGAACTATTATCGCGGCTTGAAATCAGCCAAATTGACATTTTTCAGCCAAACAGAAAGGGACAAGGGCTGAGAAGACGATCACGATGATTACCGCAGTCTCGACGAAGCCCTCACCAGTCTTTCATCACGACGGATAAACCGGTTGGCCAGCAAATTGCAAATCACGGCAACACCGGGGAGCCACAGACCAAGACTGTAGCCGCCAGCTCCAAATTCCCTGATTAGCTGGTTGGAAAAAAGAACGGCACACAAGATTGTGCCGGCCATGAACAGCGAGTTCAGGGCACCGAGTTTCATCTGAAGTACGCGATCGCGGAACTTTCGTATTTCAATGATTGCAATGGTGATCGCGGCGATCGCCAGGACCGCGGTAAGGGCGTATGGATAATACAATGTGATTTGGCCTTCTCCTCCGGCTGATGATCCATTGGTCGTGTAATGCAAAGGGAAAAGCCGGTGCAACGTCCCCCTTCCATCGTCAAATATCCAGATAGGAAACAAAAGCGATGCGGTCAGGCTGAGAATGACCAATGCCAGAAATACTGTCTGAATTCTTTGCCACATGTTGCTGTTGGTTTAACTTGGTGCCCCACGAAGCCCAAAACTACGGAATCGCGCGGAAAAGCGTTACTTCGGCTTTTGATTAAACCCTTAAGAGATCGGCACCACGGTTATGAAAGACGCCTTCATTCTTGATATCGTCCGCACGCCAATAGGTAAATACGGAGGATCACTGTCTTCTGTCAGGCCTGACGATCTTGCCGCGCTCGTGATTGGAAAGCTGATGGAGCGAAATCCCGGCATCAAGCCTGGTGATGTCGAGGATGTCGTGTTTGGCGCTGCCAATCAGGCTGGCGAAGACAATCGGAACGTTGCACGAATGGCCCTCTTGCTGGCCGGATTGCCAAAGGAAACCGGCGGCGTGACCGTTAACAGACTATGCGCCTCAGGACTCCAGGCGATCATGGACGCTGCTCGCGCACTGATGGTCGGAGAAGGTGACGTTTACATGGCCGGCGGAGTCGAGAGCATGAGCCGGGCGCCATTTGTAGTGGGCAAGAGTTCGGAAGCGTTCTCGCGGAAAGCAGAAATGCATGACACGACCATCGGTTGGCGTTTCGTCAACTCCCGGCTGTCAAAGCTTTATCATCCCTATTCGATGGGTGAAACTGCCGAAAATGTCGCCGGCCAGTGGAAGATCTCGCGAGAAGACCAGGATAAGTTTGCCCTATCGTCGCAGCAAAAATACCGGCAAGCCCACGTCGCGTCACGATTTAAAGACGAGCTGGTTTCAGTCCCTGTTGTGAAGTCAAAAGCCGAGAGCGTGCTGGTGGAACAGGACGAACAACCCCGGGAGACATCGATGGAAAAGCTGGCTGCCTTGAAGCCTGCGTTCCGTGAAGGTGGATCGGTCACAGCCGGCAACTCGTCGGGAATCAACGACGGCGCAGCGGCAGCATTAGTCGTCAATGAGGACACTGTTAAAAGAACGAGCGCGCACCCAATGGCGCGTGTCGTATCGATGGCGGTAGCGGGTGTTGACCCCTCCACGATGGGCATCGGCCCAGTGCCCGCAACAAGGAAGGCACTTAAACGCGCCGGCCTTCGCATGCAGGACATCGGTTTGGTTGAGTTGAACGAGGCGTTCGCGTCACAATCCCTCGCATGCATACGCGAACTTGAGATCGATCCACAAATCGTCAATGTCAACGGCGGCGCCATCGCTCTTGGTCACCCCCTGGGCTGCAGCGGCGCTCGAATTTCGGCGACGCTTTTACATGAAATGCGACGAAAAAAAATCCGTTATGGACTTGCCACGATGTGCATTGGCGTCGGCCAGGGCGCCGCGGTGATTTACGAATCAATCTAACTTACTCCGACCACACCTGATGGACAAAATCCAACCAATTGCCATACCGGGAATCCACGAGCGTTTCCTGAAATTCTTTACCGCAAGTTACCCATCGCGTAGCATAAAGGTGCTCGACCTTGCCGCCGGACATGGAGCCTTCACCCAGGAGCTTTTTCAACTTAATTACGATGTTGAGGCGTGCGATCTGTTTCCCGAGCATTTTCATTTCGATAAGGTAGTTTGCAAAAAGGCGGACCTGACGAAATCGCTTCCTTTCGACGACAACTACTTTGATGTGGTCGTTGCCATGGAAGTGACTGAACACATCATGGATCACGAAGTCTTTTTCAGGGAAATTCACAGAATACTGAAACCGGGGGGTAGGTTGCTTGTATCAACTCCGAATATTTTGTCGTTGAAATCAAGGTGGCGCTACTTTATGAGCGGCTTCTTCTATACGTTCAAGCCCCTGGAGCTAAGAAATTACAACGGCTTGCAGCACACAGCAAGTTTAACAGCCGACCAATACAACTACCTCGGTGTCAAATTTGGATTCAAGGAAGTGCAGGTCAACGTCGACAAGTATCAGGGGACATCTATTTTTTTGATGGTCACTTACCCGTTGCTCTGGCTGCACAGCAAGCTCAAAAAGGTGAAACCTGTTCACAACACGCGCAATCTCCTGTTAGGACGCATCCTGTTTCTTGTTTTTGAAAAGTAATTCGGTGCGATATTTTTTTGAAGTTGGGTATAACGGAAAGAACTACAACGGCTGGCAAAGTCAGCAAAACAGCCTGGGCGTGCAGGCTGTCGTGGAAAACGCGATGACAAAGCTCCTTCGCCAGGAGGTCCGGATCGTGGGCAGTGGCCGTACGGATACGGGTGTTCATTGCATCCAGCAATTTTTTCACACTGATATTCAACATGAATTTGATGCTGACAATCTGCTGCTCCGGTTGAATTCGTTTCTTCCCCGCGACATCGTCATCCGGTCTATTCGCAGGGTAAAGCCCGACGCAAGCGCCCGTTATGATGCCATTGAGCGGACATACTGTTATGAAATTGCCCGGGAGAAGAACCCGTTCACCGATGGCCTGGCATGGTACTTCTTCAAACCTTTGGATATTAGAACCATGAATACCGCCGCTGCGTTATTAATCGGCGAACACGATTTTGAATGCTTCAGTAAGGTAAAAACCGATGTGAATCATTTTCTTTGTGACGTAAAGAAGGCGCGATGGGTGACCGACGGCGACAACCTGCGATTCACCATTTCCGCAAACCGTTTCCTGCGCGGAATGGTACGAGCAGTCGTGGGAACACTTCTTGATGTTGGGACTGGCAAAACAAGCATCCAGGATTTCAAGGCGATTCTCCGGAGTCGAGACCGGCGGCGCGCGGGTGCCAACGTTCCTCCTTATGGGTTGTATCTCGTTAGCGTAAAATATCCTTCACAGATCTTTCTTAAATAGGTGGAAAAAGAACAGGTAAGCAGCGGAAACATCATAGACTGGTCTGTGCTTCGAAGGTTGATGCGCTTCG
This sequence comes from uncultured Roseivirgaceae bacterium, assembly GCA_964563295.1. Classification (GTDB taxonomy): domain Bacteria; phylum Bacteroidota; class Bacteroidia; order Cytophagales; family Cyclobacteriaceae; genus Chryseosolibacter. The sequence continues at coordinate 14,786 of CAZLWX010000001.1, forward strand.
TCATGCCTTACCGCGGGCGGTTCTACCTGATTGTATTTCTTACCCTGGCGATCGGTGTACTAACACCTCTTCGTCCACTCCTCGTTCAATGGACACTTGATACCGACGTCGCCCAGGGCGATTACTACGGGATGCTTGATATGATGATCATCCTGCTGGCACTCCTGGTGGTTCAATCGGCAGCGCAATATGCGCACACGTATCTCTCCGGATGGATGGGTCAGCAGATCATCCGCGATATCAGAACGAAACTTTACGCACACCTGGTCAATTTGAGGCTGCGGTTTTTCGACAGGACTCCGATCGGTCGACTGGTTACGCGAACCATTTCTGACGTGGAGACGCTCTCGGATGTGTTTAGCGAGGGCCTGGCCGCCATGGTCGCCGACTTGTTGCAACTGGTGTTCATACTGGCGCTGATGTTTATTACGGACTGGCGGCTATCATTGCTGAGCTTGTCAACCATTCCGCTGATGCTCATCAGTACCTATATCTTTAAGGAAAAGATCAAGGTGGCATTCAACGACGTGCGGAATGCAGTCGCCAATTTGAACAGTTTCGTGCAGGAGCATATCACCGGTATGAACATCGTTCAGATCTTCGGAAGCGAGAAACGCGAGTTCGAAAAATTCCGGCAGATCAACGACGAACACAAGCAAGCCAACCTGAGATCCGTCCTCTATTATTCCATCTACTTCCCTGTCGCCGAAATCATTTCGGCGGCGGGTATCGGGTTGCTGGTATGGTACGGCGCCAAGGGTGTGATCCATTTTGATGAAACGGGCATTACGGTCGGCAAGCTCATCGCATTCATCATGTATATCCAGATGTTCTTCCGTCCAATCCGCATGATTGCCGACCGATACAACACCTTGCAGATGGGTATTGTCAGTTCGTCACGTATTCTTAACCTTCTGGACAACAACGAGCACGTCCAGCCGGACGGGATGCTGACGCCCAGGCATATTCGTGGTGAAGTGGAGTTCAGCAACGTCTGGTTTGCTTATACCGATCAGGAATATGTATTACGCGACATCAATCTACATATCCGCGAAGGTGAAACCGTTGCTCTCGTCGGTGCCACCGGGGCTGGCAAGTCGTCAATCATCAACTTGTTGAGCAGGTTCTACGAGGTCAATCAGGGTTCCATTACTATCGACGGCGTCGACATTCGCGAATATGATTTGGGGGCATTGCGTCGAAACATCGGCGTGGTGTTGCAGGACGTATTTCTCTTCTCCGACACCATACTTAACAACATCACGCTTGGAAACGAAGACGTCACCGATGAGATGGTGTGGCATGCCGCCGACCTGGTCGGCGCGCGGCCATTCATTGAAAGACTCCCAGGCCGGCTGCATTACAACGTAATGGAACGGGGCCTGACATTGTCAGTTGGTCAGCGACAGCTGATCTCCTTCATACGGGCAATGGTTTACGACCCGCGGATATTGGTGTTGGATGAGGCCACGTCATCGGTCGATAGCGAAACCGAAGCAATGATTCAAACAGCAATCGGCAAGATGATGGCGGGTCGCACCGCTATCGTTATCGCGCACCGTTTGTCAACGATTCAGAAGGCCGACAAGATAATTGTGATGGACCACGGCCAGATCAAAGAAATCGGGACACACGACGAACTCCTTGAGATGGACGGCTACTACGCCAATCTCCACAAGTTACAGTATAAAGAGTTCGTCGGATAAGCGCACCCCGTCGACAGCCGTTGTAAAAAGCCTATATTTGCCTTAATGCGCTTGCAGTTACTGCTTTTTTTTGGTTTCCTCTGGTTGGTCACAGACCCTGTCGTCGCTCAGCGTTCGCCGAATAGCGGAAAGAGTCATTACACACGGCGCTATTACAATTACAGGGCCCCGATGGTACGAGGAAGTAAAGCCAGGTTGGTTTGTCCGGAATTTACCCACAGTGAGTATCCCTACCACGGTATTGGATTTAAACTCGGTGATCCCTTTGGATTTACTTACAAGTATTACGCTAACAAACGATTCGCGGTAGTCATCGACTTTGGCAAGCCTTCGAGCGCTCTGTACAGTCGTTATTTCCGGGAAAAGTTCCCCAGCTACCAGACCGGATCCGACACCCTTAGTGCCAACGCTTCCCTTGCTTACTCTACACACCGCGTGATGTCGGACATGGTTGGGGAGGTTAAATTTCTTTACTCGGTGACAGCCGACAAGATCACCAAGGGGCTGAAGGGCTACATCGGCGCAGGATGGGAGTGGAAAAAGACTGCACTCCGTTATCATTATTTCTATAACCTCACTACACCAAACGGAGGTGATCTTCTCAACGAGCCCGGTATGTTCAATCGAACACGAATCGCTATGGGACCCGAGGTTGTGCTTGGAATCGAGTATGCCTATTTCGAGTTACCGGTATCCGCATTCATGGAGGTCGAACTTTTCACCGACCTTCAGGCCGATCCGGGGTGGCGCCGATTTGAAGGCGGCGTTGGCCTGCGGTATACTTTTTGACCATCTGTTTCCCGCTGGCCGTTTCTGTCTGATCGCTGTGTGGCCAGTGACTAAAATCAACAATTGTTATGAAAAAGGTAGCAAGTTTGCTGTTCTTCCTCTGCTATTTCGCGGTGGCTCAAGGGCAGGACAGGGCGATCGGGTTGCGGTTCGGCGATCCAACCGGCATCTCATACAAAAAATACCTGCCTCGGCACAAAGCTGTGGAACTCGGGTTGGGAACATCGACGATTGGCTGGCATCAACAATACTACCGCAATGCCTTTCGCGATTTCGACAAGTTCGAACCGTATGAGTATAGCGACCATCAGGTCTCAGGAACCCTTTATCTTCAGGCGAAATATCTCGTTCAATATGATATCGAAATTGAAGGTATGATCGGATCCCTGCAATGGTATTGGGGAGGAGGTGCATTGCTCAAGTTGTCGAAAATCAATTACCGGTATACTGACCCTTCGAACGAGATCTTTCGCGATGTCCACACCGACGTCGATATTGGTCCCGAGGGAATCCTGGGCATGGAGTACACTTTTGAAGACGTGCCCCTGACGATCTTCGGCGATATCAGTCTGATGATTGAAATTGTGGACCGACCGGGGATCCCGCGGGGATTCAGCGGTGTAGGTCTGCGTTACGATTTCTAAGATGCCTAGCTCTCGATCGTTTTGTCGGCCTCTTCCGTCTGGGTTTGCTTTTCATAAAGCTCGCGGTACATGCCGTCCTGCGCGATGAGTTCCTCATGACTGCCGGCTTGCGCGATTACACCATCAGACAGAACAACGATTTTCTGAGCAAGCTTGGCCGACGACACGCGGTGAGAGATGATGATCGTCGTGCGGCCTACCATGATACGCCTGAGACTAGATAAGATGTTGTTTTCCGTTTTGGTGTCGACTGCGGACAGCGCATCGTCCAACATCAGTATCCTGGGCTCCCTGACAATTGCCCGGGCAATCGATACGCGCTGCTTTTGTCCTCCGGAAAGCGTAATGCCGCGTTCGCCAACCCGGGTGGCGAAGCCCTGCGGGAAAGCAATAATATTATTATATACGTCAGCATCCTTCGCGGCCTGGAATATTCTCGATTCATCAGCATCGCGCAGTCCAAAACCAATGTTGTTGTAGATCGTATCACTGAACAGGAATACATCCTGCGGTACATAGCCGATCTGGCTTCGAAGGCAGGTCAGGTCGTAATGAGCAATCGGGATGTCGTCAATAAGAATTTCACCCCCCGTGACATCATACATCCTGGAGATGAGATTCGATACCGTACTTTTTCCGGAGCCGGTGGTCCCGATAATCGCGAGCGACTCACCGGGGTTGACGACAAAGGAAATCCCGCGCAGCGCCCGTATGCCCGTGTCCGGATAGGTGAATGAAACATTTTTGAATTCGACCTTTCCTCCAATCTCGCATTCAAGATCCTTTTGGGAGACGATGTTTGTGTGCGTGCGGAGAAACTCGTTTATCCGCTTCTGCGATGCTTCCGCTCGTTGTACCAGGCTGCTGGTCCAACCCAGCGATGTTACAGGCCAAGTCAACAGGTTGACATAGATAATGAACTCGGCAATCACTCCAATGGTGAGGGTCCCATCGATTACAAGCATGCTCCCGGCGTAGACCGTGAGAATTGTGCTTAGCCCGATCAACGCCATGATTATAGGAAAGAACAAAGCCTGCACGCGTGTAAGCTTCATCGATTGTTCTTTATAGTCCTCGCTTTCGGTTTCAAATTTTCCAATTGATTGCCTTTCCTGGTTGAACGATTTCAAGACCCGGATCCCGCTGAAGGCCTCCTGTACGAAAGTCGACAGCCGTGATTGTCTCCTCTGAATTTCTTCCGATCGTTTCTCAATCTTATTGTTGACCAGGAAAATGCTGAGCGACAGCAACGGCAACGGACTTAAGGCATACCAGGACAATGTCGCGTTCTTCGCAAACATGAGTGGGATCAGCATCAGGAACAACGTGATCAACGTGAGCCCATACATGATGGCAGGACCAAGATACATGCGCACCCGGCTCACGTCTTCCGAAATCCTGTTCATGAGGTCACCGGTGTTGTTTCTCCGGTAGAAACCAAGAGGCAAACCCTGGTAGTGCTGAAAGATTTCGTTTTTCAGATCAAACTCGATGTAACGCGACATCACAATGAGCGTCTGTCTGACAAAGTACAGGAAGACTCCTCTTAATAATGCCATGAGCAATATCAATCCGGCATACATCAGCACTCCGAACGCGAACACTTGAAAGAAATCGCGCTGAAGATCCACCGCGTTGAAGGATTTGTACAAACCGATGTTGTCGACCACCAGGTCAATAGCATCGCGCACCAACTGTGCCGGGATAATCTGAAAAAGATTCGACACAATGACGAACACAGTGCCGAGTAGGAGAAGGTGTTTATACTTATAGAGATACTTATTAAGATATCGAAGTTCTTTCATGTTCCAGCGGCCAACCAGGCATTACCCTGTATCTGTTAATCCGTTGATTTTTCTTCAATAAAAGCGCCTGCCATCAGGGTTTGTTTTCAGAAAATTTGGTCAACGTACTTAAATACGAAATATAGTTTTAATTGTTCCTGCAAACGTTTGAGAATATCTAATTTTGGCCTTATCTGCGCAAATTAGGTCGGCGTAAAAGTATCACTCAAAAACTAAGGAGCAGCATGGAAGTCAAGGAAATTGCCAAAACAACACGGGAGCATTCAGGCGTCTTCAATAGTATCGCTAAATCAGGTCACGAACAAGTAGTTTTCTGCAGCGATGACGAGACCGGACTCAAAGCCATCATAGCCATCCACAACACTGTGCTCGGCCCCGCACTCGGCGGAACGCGGATGTGGAACTATGCTTCCGAACAGGAGGCGCTCACCGACGTTTTGCGGCTATCGCGCGGCATGACGTACAAGGCCGCCATCAGTGGCCTCAACCTTGGCGGGGGAAAGGCAGTAATTATCGGTGATGCCAGGACCATGAAGACCGAAGCTTTTTTGCGCAGGTTCGGAAAGTTCGTCAATAGCTTGAACGGAAAATACATCACCGCCGAGGATGTAAACATGAAAACCAGCGACATGGAATTCATCCATATGGAAACCCGCCACGTCACTGGCTTACCTGAAAGCATGGGAGGCGGTGGCGACCCTTCACCCGTGACGGCTTACGGCGTTTACGTTGGAATGAAAGCCGCCGCAAAAAAAGTCTTTGGCAAAGACGATCTGGCAGGCAAGCGTATTGCCGTCCAGGGTATGGGCCAGGTAGGCACCCACCTGGTGGAACACCTCGTCAAGGAGAAAGCAACTGTATTTGTCACTGATCTTTTCGAAGACAAAGCCGGCGAAGTAGTAAAACGCTTTGGCGTCAAATCTGTCGGGCAAGATGGAATCTACGACCTCGACGTGGACATTTACGCTCCTTGTGCGCTGGGCGCAACCGTTAACGACGAAACGATTCCACGACTGAAGTGTCAGATCATCGCCGGTGCCGCCAACAACCAGCTTAAGGATGAAGTCCGCCACGGATACATGCTCATCGATCGGAGCATTACCTACGCGCCCGACTTCCTTATCAACGCTGGCGGCTTAATGAACGTATATCACGAACACCTCGGCAATTACAATCGCGCTCGTGTGCTTCAACAGGCCGAGACGATTTACAAGACGTGCCAAAATATTCTGGAACTGGCTGAACGGGAGAAAATTTCCTCGCAAGAGGCTGCAATAAAGCTTTGCGAGAAGAGGATCGCTGAAGTGGGCAGGCTTCAGATGGTCAGGTAGATACTTCCGCCACTCCCTCCTCTTCAAGCGCCAACCGGTCGCACCGCTGGAAACATTAACGCGAACCGCGTGGTGAAAACCTGTGGGTATTTCCTTAATTTTACGCCCTATCAAGTGATTTAGGCTACATTTTATCAGTTCTTTAACATGCTGAATCGAAGGAGTCTCAGGATTAAGGTGATGCAAAGTCTTTTTGCCCTGCAGCAATGCAGAGAAGCGAACGTTGAACTTTGCCGTGACCGTGTTTCCGAGGCTTTCATGCCTGACCTTAACTCCATGCAGGTTCAGGACAAGGATTTGCTCGCCCGGCAGCGGAAAGTCGCCGTCAAAACCTTCGAAAAAGCATTCGCCGATCAATCGTTTCCAGTTGAGCATGAAGATCAAAAGATTGAGAAGGTCATCAATTCGACTTTCAAGGATTACGACGACCGCGTGCGAAAGGATCAAGCCTTCTTTCGCAACACGCTGGTAACTGACATCCAGAAGATCTACAATTATTATATCAGTGCACTCAGCCTGATGGCCGCCTTTGCCGAACTGGCACAGGCCGACAAGAAAGTCAGCCATAAGAACTTTGTATTGAACGCGTGGATACGCGCGCTGCACGACAGTAACGCCTTGAAGAAAGAGGCCTCCGCTGTGGGGGCGTCGTGGGATTCCCACAAGGAACAGGTCCGTACCTGGTTCCGCGACGTGGTACGCCAGGACAGTGAATATCTTGCTTATCTCGACCGGAAAAATCCGTCCGAGGAGGATCAGCGCAAGTTCGTCTCCTACCTCTTCAAAAAGGTTGTCTTTGGACGGACGATCATCAATGATTTCTATGAGGAAGAAGTCCTTCGGTGGACTGAGGATCGCGACATCGTCAAGGCCCTCGTGGAAAAAACGATCAAGTCGTACGAGCCTACCGGGAAAAACGAGATTGCTCTCCACTCCTTGTCCCTTACCTGGGAGGAGGACAAGGAATTTGTTGAAACCCTCTACGACAACGCCGTTGCCCTTCCGGAAAAGTACAGGACCTTGATTGCTAATAACACCAGGAACTGGGAGGTCGAGCGTCTGCCCTTGACGGATCGAATAATCCTGGAGATGTCCATTGCCGAGTTCATCAGCTTCCCCAATATTCCCGTAAAGGTGACTATCAATGAATACATTGAGCTGGCCAAGAATTACAGCACCCCCAAGAGCCGTCAATTTATTAATGGGATCCTGGATGTTATCGCGAAAGAGCTGCAGGACCAGGGCGATATCAGGAAAAGCGGGAGAGGTCTTATCGACAACAAATAACAAACTCTTGTGGCTCGGGATTTGTTAAAAAATGTTAAAATTTTGAATTTGCATTTCCACAGTCTCTAATATTGGCGATTTATGAGCAAAAAGGGAGGAAACACATTGCTGGCATTCCTGGTAGGAGCAACGGCCGGCGCCATTCTGGGCATCCTGTACGCGCCGGACAAGGGCTCCAATACCCGGGAAAAGCTTTCCTATCAGCTTGACAAGTACAGGAAGATGTTGCAGGACCTGATCAACGACTTCGTTTCGGGGCGCGAGACACCATTAACCTCCGAGGCAAAATCTCAGGGACAGAAAGTGGTTGATGAAGCCAAGAACAAGGCCGAAAAGCTCCTGGAAGACGTGGATGAACTTTTGGAACAAATTCGTGGTAAAAAGAGTAATTAGAAGGATATGAAAGTAAATGCAATAACCTGGTTTGTGCTAATCGCTCTGGTCTCGGTTACGGTAGCCTGTCGCGACCGCAATGCGGAAAAGAAAATTGCCGAGCTCGAGAGCCGTTTGGCCGATCTCGAAAACAAGAAAAACACCGGGGCTCCCACCCCTGTAAGCAAGCCGGCGGAAGAAAAACCGGAAGGTCCCCTGCCGGTTGCGCAATTTGCCACACTGGAGCATGACTTTGGTACGATCAACGAAGGGGATATTGTGGAATACACCTTTAATGTGAAAAACACCGGCGAAGCACCCCTCATCATCCAGGGCGCTCAACCTTCGTGCGGTTGTACCGTGCCGGATTGGACGAAAGAACCGATCCCGGCAGGCGGGTCCGGATTTGTCAAAGCCAAATTCGATAGTCATGGTAAGCCTAACATTCAGAATAAAACGATCACGGTGACTGCAAACACCTGGCCGAAGCAGACTGTGCTGCGTTTCAAGGCGATGGTCACTCCAAAGGCCGGTGTTACCCCAACCGATGGCCCTCTGAAAAAATAGAGCGCTGCTTAACCGAAATCAATACCCGCGCCCCCGGCTCGGGTTTTTTATTTTCTATGGCTGAAGTGGCCAGAATGCTATAACTTTGGCAGCTTAATCAAAATCAACTATGCTAACAATCATACTTCAGGCCCAACCCCAACAGAGCTCCTGGTTCACGTTTGTCTTCTTCGGAGCGATTATTCTCATTTTCTATTTCTTCATGATTCGCCCCCAGCAAAAGAAAGCGAAGGATCAGCGAAAATTTATTGACGAAATAAAGAAGGGGGATTACGTCGTCACCATCGGCGGCGCGCACGGCTATGTTGGCGAGATGGAGGGTGACACGTTTATCCTGGAAGTAGAAAAAGGCGGTCGAATCCGTTTCAATAAGACAGCCATTTCATTGGACGCTACCCGGCAGGCAAACAAGAAATAGTGGCTGAAACCAGCCTGGCCAAATTGATCAACCCTTGAGCCCACTCAGGTCGATATTAAAGATTTTGAAATTCAACAGCAGGAACTGGAAGGCGGTTGTATTGTGCATGCTCGCCGCGACAATATTCTGGTTTCTCAACGCGCTGAACAAGACCTATACCACGAACCTGAACTTTCCGCTGGCGTTTGACTTTGATCGGGCGAACTATATTCCTGTCAAAGCTATGCCGACAGAAGTCCGCGTCAACGTCACAGGCAACGGATGGGACCTCTTCAAAAGAAGCACCGGTGTTAAAGTTGGCGCGCTGGAAATACCATTGGAACGGCCCGGAGAAGTCAAGAAGATTGTCGGCAGCACACTCCCGCGCATCCTCTCCAATGAGGTCGATGGCCTGGAAATCAACTACGTGCTGACCGACACGTTGTACCTCGACATTGAGCCCAAGGCGGGCAAATGGATAAGCCTCTCGCTTGACTCCGTCCAACTCAATATTGAAGAGGGCTACGGTCTGGCAAGTGAGATTTCGATCATGCCGGATTCGGTTTTTATTGAGGGCCCGAACCGGTTGATCCAGGAATTCACGGAGCCGGTGCTGTTGCGATTGAGGCAGCAGAACATCGATGAACCCTTCATGGAGGATGTCGAAATCGAAATTCCTGCGATGGACATTATCCGTCGCGACCCCGGCACGGTTGCCATCATGTTCGATGTGGAAAGGATGGTCCCGATCGAAGACTCCGTGCGAGTGGTGGTCGAGCATGCACCGCCGACGGTTTCGGTAGTGGAGGAAAAAAGCATTCCGGTTACGATTGCAGTGCCGGAAAACATGGTCCCCAAGTTTTCGACTGATTCTGTACGCGCGGTATTGAACCTCAGCAACTTCACCCGCGGAGAAGCGATGGTGTATCCGCGCATTGAGGGCCTTCCGAAGTTTACCAGGGTGGTAAAGGTGGATTCTGTCAGGATTAAACTGTGAGTAAACCTATGCTGATCGGCATCACCGGTGGCATCGGATCGGGTAAGAGCCTGGTGTGCCGGATGTTCCATCAGCTAGGTGTCCCGACGTATGATGCCGACAGCCACGCGAAAGAACTTATGACCACCGATGGAATACTCATATCGGCGATCAAGAAAGAATTCGGTGATTTGGCGTACCATCCCGACGGGGTACTAAACAGGGTGTACCTGGCCAATCACGTTTTTAATGACCAGCAAAAACTGGAGGCGCTCAACAGCCTGGTCCATCCGCGCGTCAAGGATCATTTTGCCCACTGGGTAAACGCCAGCGCCGGCCACGACTATGTGATAAAAGAGGCGGCCTTGCTGTTTGAGGCTGGGTCAGACGAGGTATTGGATAAGGTAATCGTGGTGTATGCGCCTGAAGACCTTCGGATTCGACGGGTACTGAAACGCGATTCGCATCGCACACTTGCTCAGATCCGCGAGATTATTGCCAAGCAAATGCCTGAAGAGGAGAAATTGAAACGTGCCGATGTAGTTATCACCAACGATGAGAATACGTTGCTTATTCCGCAGGTGCTTCGACTGCACGAACAATTTTCCTTCGAAGCCAATCAATGATTGGAGGCGCGAACCAGTTTCGGCCGCCATGTGTTACAAGTAGTTATTGGGAAATTTTTTATATGAGTTTAGGTTTTCGATCGATTGTATTTTCTGCCGCACTTGTCGTTACCGCTTGCAATTCCGGGGACGAGAAACAACAGGCTGTTGCCGGTAGAACCCGTCAGCAAGGCCCCGTGATCGTGGATGGCTTTGTGGTGACCCCAACGTCCGTTAGTGAGAGTGTCCAGGTGCCAGGTTCGTTGCTGCCGTTTGAGGAAACGGCTATCCGCGCTGAAGTCGGCGGAAGAATCGTCGGATTGAATATCACAGAAGGTTCCATTGTTGAAAAGGGCACGCTTTTGGTAAAACTTTTCGACAAAGATCTGCAGGCGCAACTTCAAAAACTCAGGGTCCAGTTGAAGATCATTCAAAAGACGGAAGAACGGAACCGGGAGTTGCTTAAGATCAATGCGATCAGCCAGCAGGATTATGATCTGAGTGTACTCAATGTGGAGAACCTTCGCGCCGATATCGAAACAACTGAAATCGCCATCTCTAAAACCGAGATTCGGGCGCCCTACCGGGGTACGATTGGTCTTCGGAACGTAAGCCTTGGATCGTACATTTCGCCGAACGACATCGTTACCACCATCCGCCAGGTCGACCGGTTGAAACTTGACTTCGCAGTCCCCGAGAAATACGCAAGGGAAATTTCCAAGGGTTACGTGGTAAGATTCCGGGTTGATGGCGGGACCAAAGACCATCTCGCAAGCGTAATTGCAACGGAAAACAGCGTCGACCAGAACACCAGGACACTGCGGATAAAAGCCGTTGTGAATGAGTCTGACAGGGAGCTGGTTCCAGGGCTTTTTGCCAAAATAAATCTGCAATTGGGCAAGGATACCAATGCGCTGGTCGTACCGACACAAGCTGTCATTCCAAACATCCGCAACAAGCAGATCATCATCAAAAGGAATGATAGCGCAGTGTTCTCGGTCGTGGAGACTGGTATTCGCGACTCGTCGTATGTCCAGATATTAAGCGGAGTAGCGCCTGGCGATACAGTGGTCACCTCCGGTTTGATGGCTATTCGTCCGAATGGAAAGATTCAGGTTTCGCGTGTAAAATCTCTCTGAGCTGTAGTTATTGTTGATTAAAGCCGTGTTATGAATATCTCCGAATTAAGTTTACGGCGCCCTGTGATGGCCTTCGTTATGAATATCATCATCGTGATATTCGGCATTATTGGCTTCACTTTTCTGGGCGTACGCGATTACCCCGCCATCGATCCTCCGAACGTAAACGTGCGGACGACATATCCGGGAGCCAACGCGGATATCATCGAATCTCAGATCACGGAACCGCTGGAAGAGCAGATCAATGGTATCGCGGGTGTTAAGAACATCACCTCGTCGTCCAGCGTCGGGAACAGCAGTATCAACATTGAATTTGAATTGAGCGTCGACCTCGAGGCTGCTGCCAATGACGTTCGCGACAAAGTATCACAGGCCGTCCGATCGCTGCCCGACGACCTTCCTGGCCCGCCAGTGGTCAGCAAATCGGACGCGAGCGCCAGTTCGATCATCTCCATGACCGTTCAAAGCAACACCCGCAACTCGCTGCAGTTGACGGAATACGCCAACAACTTACTCGTCGAGCGCCTCGCCACCATTCCCGGCGTCAGCCGCATTCAGGTATGGGGGGAGAAGAAATATGCCATGCGCATCTGGCTTGATCCGACGAAACTCAGCGCGTACAGTCTGACCCCGCTCGATGTGCAGGCAGCTCTCAATCGCCAGAACATTGAACTTCCCTCCGGCAAGATCTCCGGGACAGCCACCGAGCTCACGGTTCGTACGTTCGGCAAGCTCTATACCGAAGAGGACTTCAACAATGTTATTGTCAAGTCCTCACCCACGGGCGACATCAGGCTGAGAGATGTCGGTCAGTGTATCCTCGGACCAGAGAACGAAGAGTCAGTCTTGCGCGAAAGCAACGTCGCCATGGTCGGCCTGGCCATCGTGCCCCTGCCAGGATCAAACTATGTCGAGATATCCGACGAATTCTATCGGCGCCTGGAGAAGATCAAAAAAGAAGTTCCGGAAGATATCAACCTGGACATCGCCATGGATCAGACGGTGTTCATCAAACGATCGATTTCTGAAGTGGAAGAGACACTAATCATTTCCTTCCTGCTGGTCGTGCTGATTATCTATCTCTTCTTCCGCGACTTTATTATCGCCATCCGGCCGTTGATAGACATACCGGTCTCGCTGATCTCGACCTTTTTTATCATGTATCTCTGCGGCTTCTCGATCAACGTGCTGACTATGTTGGGTATTGTACTCGCGACAGGTCTTGTCGTCGATGACGGAATCGTGGTCACGGAGAACATCTATAAGAAGTTGGAAGGCGGGATGAATAAATACCGCGCCGCGAAAGAGGGATCGCGTGAGATTTTCTTCGCCGTTATCTCCACGTCGATCACACTGGCCATTGTATTTCTTCCGATCCTCTTCCTGGAAGGCTTTGTGGGCAGGTTATTTACCGAATTCGGAATTGTCGTGGCCGGGGCTGTGCTTGTGTCTTGCTTCGTGTCGTTGACACTGACGCCCGTGCTGAGTGTTAAACTTACCCGCACCAATCACCGCCATTCGGGATTCTACGAGAAAACTGAACCCTTCTTCCGCGGATTGGAGAATGGGTATCGCCGATGGCTGGGTGCCTTCATGAACGTGCGCTGGGTGTCGCTCGTCATTATCGCGGTCTGCCTGGCTGCGGCTTATCTGATCGGTACCAATATTCAGTCAGAGCTTGCCCCGATGGAGGACCGCAATCAGTTCCGGCTCCAGTTGACGGCGCAAGAAGGCACTTCGTACGACTACATGGATGACTACGTACAGCGGATGGTGCAGTTTGTGATGGACTCAGTACCCGAGTACATCAGTGCCCTATCTGTCACGGCACCAGGATTTACGGGTTCGGGGTCTGTCAACAACGGATTCGTTTTCGTGCGCCTGGTAGATCCGGATGAGCGGGATCGATCACAGCAGGATATTGTGGACATGGTCAACCGAAACATGGTCCACTTCCCGGAAGGCCGGGCCTTTGCCATTCAGGAACAGACCATCCAGGTGAGCCGGCGCAGCGGTCAACCCGTTCAATTCGTCATCCAGAATAATAACTTTGAAAAGCTTAGACAGGCCCTTCCTGAAATCCTTGATGCGGCAAACGCAAGCCCGGTCCTTCAGGGTGTAGACACCGATCTGAAGTTCAATAAACCCGAACTGCGGGTGGAGATTAACCGGTTGAAAGCCGCACAGCTCGGTATTAGTGTACAAGACATTGCTCAAACCCTCCAACTCGCCTACAGTAATCTTCGCTTTGGATACTTCACCAAAGACGGCAAACAATACCAGGTGATGGGACAGGTTGCCAAAATCAACCGCGATGATCCTGATGATCTCAAGAACCTCTACGTGCGCACAAACTCAGGCGAATTGATATCGATCGACAATGTGGTGACGGTGTCGGAAACGACAACGCCGCCATCACTCTATCACTTTAACCGGTACAAGTCGGCGACGATAAACGCCAACCTCGCTCCTGGCAAGACCATTGGCGACGGGATCGTTGAGATGGAGAAGATTGCCGCCGGGATCCTGGATGATAGTTTTACTACGTCGCTCGCCGGTTCATCGCGTGATTATGCGGAAAGTGCCAGTAACACGGCCTTCGCATTCGTACTCGCGCTGATATTGATTTACCTTATCCTGGCAGCCCAGTTTGAAAGCTTCGTCGATCCGTTGACGATTATGTTTACGGTGCCGTTGGCGATTTGCGGCGCATTTATTTCGCTGTGGATCTTCGGCCAGACGTTGAATATTTTCTCGCAGATCGGGATGATTATGCTGATCGGACTCGTTACCAAGAACGGTATTCTGATCGTGGAGTTCGCTAACCAGAAACGCGAGGACGGCCTCTCGAAGTTTGATGCCGTGCTGGAAGCGTCTCGATTGCGTCTGCGTCCGATCCTGATGACCAGTCTTGCGATGGCGCTCGGATCATTGCCATTGGCGCTGGCTCTGGGAGACGCCTCAACGAGTCGTCAGCCACTGGGAATAGTGATCGTGGGCGGAGTTCTTTTCTCCCTCGTTCTCACGCTATTCGTCATTCCGGCGATGTATTCCTACCTGTCGAGGACACGGAAGCACATAAATTTCGACGAGGAAGTTAAACCGATTGAGACCACGCCGAAGCCCGAGAAGGAACTTGTCTATGAAACCTAGAATTTTCGCCGCACTCTTTTCTTTTTTAGTTATCGTTTCGACTGTCCGTGCTCAGGAAGTAATTCCCCTGGAAGAGGTGATCGCACTGGCCCTGGAGAAAAACTACGACGTTCAGATTTCCAGGAAAGCTTCTGAGTCCGCCGGCGTTGACAATGCCTTTGTCTGGGGCGCCTTCGTTCCGCAAATCAATGCCGTCGCGGGCACCGTATGGAATGCCAATGACCAACAACTCCGGTTTCAGGATGCAAGCAGGGATAACAGCGGCCGGGCTGAATCCAACAATCGAAATGCCTCGCTCCAGCTGAACTGGACACTCTTCGACGGCACCCGCATGTTTGCCACACAGGAACGTATTGGAGTGATCGCGGAGCAGGGTGAGTTGCTGGTGAAGGACCAGATGGTCAATACCATCGCTGCCACTATCGCCACCTACTACGACATCGTTCGGCAAAAGCAGCAGCTCAAAGCCATCCTGGAACAAATGTCGGTAAGTGAGGAACGCGTCAAGATCGCTGAGCGAAAATTGGACGTCGGCACGGGAGTAAAACCCGAGCTGCTGCAGGCCCGTGTTGACTACAACGCCCAGCGAACGCAGGTCATCCAACAGGAATCAATCATCCAGCAACTCAAATTGCAACTCAATGCCATGGTGGGCGAACAGCTGCCTGCAACCTACGAGGTTGCCGACACGATCCTGATCAACCTTGAACTCGACCCGGAAGATATTGGCGAAAGCGTTGAAAATTCCAATTTCGGTCTGATGGCCCTCCGGCAAAATGTTCGCGCGGCAAATCTGTCGGTACATGAACGACGCGCGGAGTACTTTCCAATTTTGAATTTTAATGCGGCTTACAATTATGCTCAGACAGACAACACTCGCCAGATAAACCCCTTTTCACCTGTATTTAACCAGCAACAGGGCTACAATTATGGTTTTACACTCAATATTCCCATACTGAACGGGTTCAACACCCGTCGTCTCACCCAACTCGCAAAGATCGAGGCGGATCGGCAAAGTCTTTTATATAGTCAGGCTAAAACGAACGTCAACACCGCTCTTCGAAACGCCTATATCAACTACGACAACGCCCGGCGGATACTACTCATCGAAGAAGAGAATATCGGCCTCGCCCGCGAAAACGTGTTTATCGCACTGGAGGCTTTCAAACGCGGTGTCACTACTTTTATCGAGTTGCGTACCGCCCAGCAAAGCCTGGAAGTCGCCTATAACAGTCTGATCGCGGCGCGCTACAATGCGAAGTTAGCTGAAACAGAACTGCTCCGCCTTTCGGGACGGTTACTCCGATAACCTTCTGGGTTCAGGTGCGCGATTGCCATTCCTGCCGTATCTTGGATCATGGTCGAACAAATACGCGAAGCATCTCGGTTCATTCATGATCGCGGAGTAACTAACCCACTGGTTGGTGTCATTCTCGGCACTGGCCTCGGCAATCGGTTTGTTCAGGAAGTCTCCAATCAACTGACCATTCCCTACAGCGACATTCCTCATTTCCCAATTTCAACCGTTGAATCCCACCACGGCAAACTAATCTTCGGGTTGGTCCATGACACGAGCGTTCTCGTTATGCAAGGGCGTTTCCATTACTATGAAGGGTATAGCGCCTCACAAGTCACGTTCCCCGTTCGGGTGATGAAAGACATAGGTGTACGACACCTGTTGATTTCAAACGCCGCCGGCAACCTCAATCCACAATGGCATCGCGGCGACCTGATGGTGATCGACGATCACATCAACCTTCAACCTGACAACCCGCTGAGAGGAAAGAATGATGATTCCCTCGGCGTCCGGTTTCCGGATATGAGCCAACCCTATTCCCAAGATCTGATCGATCGCCTTCAAGCGCTTGCCAAACAGGAAAGAATTACGTTGCGTCATGGTGTCTATGCGGCCGTCTCCGGCCCCAACCTGGAAACCCGCGCTGAATATCGTTTCCTCAGAACAATCGGCGCCGACGCGGTCGGGATGTCGACGGTGCCGGAAGTGATCGTTGCCAATCACGCCGGACTATCTTGTTGTGCGGTATCAGTCTTGACTGACGACTGCGATCCCGATAATCTAAAACCAGTCAGCCTGGCTGAGATCATTGCCGTATCGCGCGAAGCGGAACCCAAACTAACGAAACTCTTTGTTGCGCTGATCGGTCAATTGCGATGAACATTGTGCTGGCACTGCCGGTAACAATGGGATTGTTACGCTATAAATCGCTATTTTTTGAGAGTCAAGACCCGATGGTCCCCGTTTAGGAAATGAAAGTCGCGTTGTTCATCCCCTGCTACATCAACCAGTTTTACCCACAGGTTGCCATCGCCACCCTGGAAATCCTGGAGAAGTTGCAGGTCGAAGTAAGTTACCCGATGGGTCAAGTCTGCTGTGGCCAGCCGATGGCGAACGCGGGCTTCCAGCATCTCACGGAGCCCTTCACCGACGCGTTCCTGGAGCAGTTTGATCATTTCGACTACGTAGTATGCCCTTCTGGCAGCTGCACGCTTCATTTGAAGGAGCACGTGAACAATGCACGTGACAACGAAAGGCATTTGGGAAGGATATTCGAGCTGACCGAATTCCTCACCGACGTGATCGGCGTGGCCGCCTTGCCTGCGCGTTTTCCCCACCGGGTAGCCTTGCATCAAAGCTGCCACGGCTTGCGAGGACTTCGCCTGGCGCGTGCAAGCGAATTGGTCGAGTCTCCGTTCTCAAAACCTGAAAAACTCCTGCGGCTTGTCGACGGCCTGACTGTCGTGGAGCCTTCACGACCGGATGAATGCTGCGGATTTGGTGGACTGTTTTCGATTGGTGAGGAGGCAGTAAGTGTGCGGATGGGCACCGATCGCATTGAAGATTTCGCCGGTTGCGGAGCCGAATACATCACGAGCGGAGACATGAGCTGCCTGATGCATCTCGAAGGAATCCTTCGGCGCCAGAACAGCGCGATACAGACCATTCACATTGCCGAAATCCTCAACGCGCGATGAAGAATTCCACATCACATGACCATGCCGCCCTGGCTTCGCGTTTCAACGAAGACGCCGCCCGAGTGAGCTGGCATGATGAAACACTCTGGTGGGTGCGACAGAAGCGCGATCTGGCCGCTAAGGCTGTCCCGGGCTGGGAGGAACTGAGAACTGCTGCATCCGCAATCAAAGATGATGTGCTCGACAACCTCCACGACTACCTCGTTCAATTTGAAAAGAACGCTACTCAGAACGGAATCAAAGTACATTGGGCTCGCGATGCGCAAGAACACAATGCCGTCGTCATGTCCATCCTCCGGGAGAACTCAATCGATCGGGTTATCAAAAGCAAGTCGATGCTCACGGAAGAATGCCACCTCAACGAGTATCTGCAACAACACGGCGTGGATGTCGTCGACAGTGACCTGGGAGAGCGAATCATTCAATTCGCCGGTGAGGCCCCGAGCCATATTGTGATGCCATGTATTCATAAAAAGAAGGAGGAGATTGGCGAGTTGTTTCATCGACATCTGGGCACACCCGCCGATTGCGCCGATCCCGTTGCGCTTACAGCGGCAGCCCGTTATCACCTGCGTGAAAAATTCTTGAGTTACAAAGCCTCCATCAGCGGTGTGAATTTTGCCGTCGCGGAAACGGGGGAGTTTGTCGTTTGTACGAATGAGGGAAACGCCGATATGGGCGCGCACCTTTCTTCCGTCCACATTGCCTGCATGGGCATAGAGAAAATAATACCTCGGCGTGCAGACCTGTCAGTGTTCCTTCGACTTCTGGCCAGAAGCGCGACGGGCCAGCCGATCACGACCTACAGCAGCCACTTCCGAAGGCCGCGAAAGGGTCAAACGATGCACCTTGTGCTCGTCGACAATGGAAGGACCCGTCAGCTCTCAAGACCGTTGTTCCGCAATTCATTAAAATGTATCCGGTGTGGCGCGTGCATGAACACCTGTCCTGTTTACCGTCGCAGTGGCGGTCATAGTTATCATTCTACCGTTGCCGGGCCGATTGGTGCAATTCTGGCGCCCAACCTCGATATGCGTGAATATGCCGATCTGCCTTTTGCCTCCACCCTATGTGGTTCATGCTCCGATGTGTGTCCTGTCAAGATCAACATCCATGAGCAACTCTATGAATGGCGCCGGGAAATTGTGAACAACGGATATTCATCGTTCAAGAAGCGCTCGGGCGCATTTGCATTGTCGCTGGTACTGCGCCGCCCTGGACTTTCATCCGCAGCAGGGGGATTTCTCCGTTGGATATTGAAGGCCATTCCGGCCGCGATCGACAACCGGTTAAACCCATGGAGTCGAAAACGGTCAATGCCTTTGCCGCAACGGCAAACTTTCCAGATGTGGTATCGCAAGAACAGACTTAAGTTGTGAAGAGCAGTCGCGAGCACATATTGAACACATTGAAAGGTCTCCAGGCAGCGACCCCAACAAATATTGAAAGACGCCTTCCGGATTTTTCTTCACCGAATGTGTCCTTCGACGAGATACTTCGGGCGATTGGAGTTACCGTTCATCGCGTAAAATCAATAGCGGATGTCAGAGAAATTCTGCGGCGGGAATTAGCCGGGAGTGGTCGATGGGTGACTTCCCTGGAGGAGCTGTCGGACATCGCCGAGACCAATCCCTCGTACGAAATGCCCGCGGATTTACACGATGTCGGATTATTCATTACCAGTAGTCCCCTGACGGTGGCGGAAAACGGAGCGGTGTGGCTGGAATCAGTGGGAGAAAGGGTCCTGCCGTTCATCGCCACTCATCTTGCAGTGATCGTGAAAAAGGAGGATATCGTCAACACCATGCACGATGCTTACCACAAGATCGGCGACCAGGACTATTCATTCGGGTGTTTCATCGCCGGACCATCCAGAACCGCCGACATTGAACAAAGTCTTGTTCTCGGCGCTCAGGGCCCCGTCTCCATGCTTGTCTTTATCCTGGAATAAAACACCGGGGCGTTCGTGCTAAATGTTTCTTTCTTTTCCTTTCGTGGAATTTAAATTCTGCCACGTTTCGCATTACTTGCCGAAAAGTATATTTTTACCTTCCACCAGGAAATTTTATGGCAGATAATGTTTACGACGCAATTGTAGTTGGCTCCGGTATTAGCGGCGGCTGGGCGGCAAAGGAATTGACCGAGAAAGGTCTGAAAGTGATTATGCTCGAGCGCGGAAAAAACATCGAGCATATCAAGGACTACACCCAAACCAATAAGGCACCCTGGGAGTTTCCGCATCGCGGCAGAGCTCCTCTCGCCCTCGTGAAGGAGTACCCGGTGCTGAGCAGAGACTATCCGCTCAATGAAATCAATACCGATTGGTGGGCCAGCGATAAGGATTGCCCCTATACGGAAGTGAAACGATTTGATTGGTTCCGCGGGTATCACGTTGGCGGTCGGTCGCTGATGTGGGGCAGGCAGAGCTATCGCCTCAGTGATTTCGATTTTGAGGCCAATGCCCGCGACGGAATCGCCATTGACTGGCCGGTGCGCTACAAGGAGATCGCTCCGTGGTACGACTACGTCGAACGTTTTGCGGGAATCAGTGGAAACCGCGATGGCCTTCCTCAACTTCCGGACGGACAATTCCTTCCGCCAATGGATTTCACATGCGTGGAAAAGGATGCGGCTGAAAAAATCCGGAAGCTTTACAATGGCAAGCGCCACCTGATTATTGGTCGGGCCGCTCATGTTACCGGTCCACACGAGGGGCGAACCCAATGTCAATTCCGCAACAAGTGCGGCCTGGGATGTCCATTTGGCGGATACTTCAGCACCCAATCATCGACGCTGCCGGCAGCGATGAAAACCGGTAACCTGACCGTCAGACCGTGGAGCATTGTGACGAAGGTGCTGTATGATAAAGATAAAAAACGCGCGACGGGTGTTGAAGTGCTCGATGCAGAAACAAATCTTACCTACGAATACAAGGCAAAAATCATTTTCCTGAATGCCTCGACGCTCAACACGGCATGGATACTGATGAATTCTGCCACCGATATATGGCCCGAGGGACTGGGCAGCAGCAGCGGCGAACTCGGGCATAACCTCATGGATCACCACCTCGGCGTTGGCGCTGGTGGAACTGTGGATGGCTATGAAGACCGATACTACTACGGCAATCGTCCAAATGGATTCTACATTCCCCGCTATCGGAATCTTTTCGGCGATAAGCGCGACTACCTGCGGGGCTTCGGTTACCAGGGCGCCGGAAGCCGGCAGGGATGGAGTCGACATATTGCCGAATACAGCATAGGCGCCGAATACAAGGAGGCGCTCAGCGAACCTGGCCCCTGGACACTCGGAATGGGCGGCTTTGGCGAAATGCTGCCGTACCACGAAAACAAGGTCACGCTCGACAAGACCCGCAAAGACAAATGGGGCCTCAACGTGCTGGCCGTCGACTGCGAATTGAAGGAGAATGAGTTGAAGATGCGCCAGGACATGATGAATGACGCGAAAGAAATGCTGGAAGCTATCGGCGTAAAAAATGTCGGCGCCGGAATCGGCGACGGAACTCCCGGTCGTGGTATTCACGAAATGGGCACTGCCCGGATGGGCCACGATCCCAGGACCTCAGTTCTCAACAAGTGGAACCAGGTGTGGGATGCCATGAATGTCTTTGTCACCGACGGCTCGTTCATGACTTCTTCGGCGTGCCAGAATCCTTCACTGGGCTACATGGCATTCACGGCTCGTGCGGCCGATTATGCCGTGAAGGAAATCAACAAGCTGAATATTTAGTCACGGATGACCATTTACTTTAAATCGATCTGAACAGAAGAGATGCGATTGCACGAGTTGGTTTGTTGTTCGGGGGAACATTGGTGGGGGCGGAAGCATTCCTCGCCGGATGTGCGAAACGTCCCGAGGAAACTGTTGCCTGGATGGATTTTTCACCAGAGACCATTTCATTGCTCGATGAAGTTGGTGAAACCATATTGCCTGCCACGGCCTCTTCACCCGGGGCTAAGGAAGCGATGATCGGGGAGTTCATGAGGGCTATCGTCAGAGATTGCTACGATGAAAAGGATCAACGCGTATTCATGGAGGGCGTATCGAAACTCAACGACGAAGCCCGGGGTAGCTACAGCGATGATTTCGTGAAACTTTCCGCTACAGACAGGCACGACCTTCTTGTTACGATCGACAAGGAGGCTCAGGACTACAACAGCACCAGGAAAAAAGACGACCCCAATCATTATTTTACGCTGATGAAGCAACTCACGCTGTGGGGCTATTTTACCTCGGAAGTCGGTTCCACGAAAGCCCTGCGCTACCTGCCGGTCCCCGGCCGATATGAAGGTTGCATTCCGTATACAAAGGGCGACGGGGCCTGGGCAGCGATCTAATCATCCACATCTACCGGTAAGGGGTAGATAGGTGTTTAATATGACACGAAATCTACTGCAACTGTTTTCGGCCATCCTGGTCTCGCTCACCATTTCGGCTGCGCCGATCTCCACCTTTTGCCAGTCAAGCTCGCTCCGGCCCGAACATCTGACGTGCGAATACCTGGTCAGTCC
Source organism: uncultured Roseivirgaceae bacterium (assembly GCA_964563295.1). Taxonomy (GTDB): domain Bacteria; phylum Bacteroidota; class Bacteroidia; order Cytophagales; family Cyclobacteriaceae; genus Chryseosolibacter. The sequence goes on from CAZLWX010000001.1 coordinate 37,080, forward strand.
GCTTGGCATTGATGCGCAACGTCCTCGCTTTGGGTGGGAACTGGCGGGCGAAGGTCGCAACCTGCATCAAAGTGCTTACGAGATCATCGTCGCTGACAACGCGAGCGATGCCAGCGATGGAACCGGAAATGTCTGGTCCTCCGGAAAGCTTGCTTCAGCGGAACAAAATCAAATCGAATACGGGGGAAAACGGCTCGAACCGTTCACGCGCTATTTCTGGCGCGTACGGGTCTTTGACGCCGCGGACGAACCTTCCGCCTGGAGTCCGACGGCATGGTTCGAGACAGCTATGTTGCAGGCAACAGACTGGACGTCGAAATGGATCTCCGATGGATCTGCAAACCCGTCGCGCGATGAAGAATACTACAAATCAGACCCGATGCCTTTGTTCAGGAAGACATTCATGGCGGGGCGGCGTGTTCAATCTGCCCGTCTTTACATTACTGGCCTTGGGTATTACGAAGCATTCATCAATGGCGAACGGGTCGGCGATCGCGTACTGGATCCGGGCTGGACGACCTACCGCAAGCAGGTTTTGTATTCCGTATACGATATCACCAGCATGATCAATAATGGCGACAATGTCATTGCTGTGACGTTGGGCAACGGTTGGTGGAATCCCCTGCCGTTCAAACTTTTCGGGCGGTGGGATCTCCGGGATTATCAACAGACCGGCCGACCCTGTTTGAGGGCTGAAATCCATCTGCGCTACGACGATAGTACAACAGACATCATCGCCACAGATAACAGCTGGTTAACCAGGCGTGGGCCGGTGGTCCGAAATAATGTCTACCTCGGGGAACATTATGATGCACGCCTGGAAATTGCAGGGTGGAATACACTGCGGCAAAAGACCGACAGCTGGACGAATTCCACGGAAGTGGAAGGGCCGCAGGGAGTATTGACGGTACAAATGCAGCCACCCATCCGGGTGACGACGGAACTGCATCCAGTTAGTGTTCGGGAACACAAGCCCGGAGTATTTATCGCGGATTTCGGTCAAAATTTCGCTGGGGTCATTCAAATCCGTGTAAAAGGTCCCGCCGGGACGAAAATTAATTTCAGGTATGGCGAAGGGTTGTTTGACGACGGCTCATTAAATGTTATGACCACTGTTGCCACCCAGATCAAGAAGGGCGGCATCAGGGGCGGGCCAGGCGCCCCCGAGACAGCCTGGCAAGAGGATAGCTACACGCTGAAAGGAAAGGGCCTTGAAACCTGGTCGCCGCGGTTCACTTTTCACGGGTTCCGGTATGTCGAGATCACGGGGTGGCCGGGAAAGCCAACCATAGACGACATCGAAGGCCTGCGGATGAATTCAGACCTCGAGCCAAATGGAAAGTTCCTATGCTCCAATGAGTTCCTCAATCAACTGCACGGCGTGGTCCAGTGGACTTTTCTCAGCAACGTTTTCAGTGTTCAATCGGATTGTCCGGGTCGTGAGAAAATGGGATACGGCGCCGACATTGCCGTTACCGCGAATGCGTTTATGTACAATTACAACATGACGCATTTTTACGGGAAAACCCTTCACGATTACAGGAATGAACAACGTCCGCTTGGCGGCATGACTGAAATCGCGCCGTTCACGGGTATTGCCGACCGGGGCTATGGCGATCTTTCCGGACCGCTGGGATGGCAGCTGGTATTTCCCTATCTGCAGGAGCAAATGTACCAGTTTTACGGCGACAAAAGGATCGTTGATGCCAACTACGAGCCGCTCCAGAAGCAAATCGAATTCCTTAAGTCGCAGGCAAAATACAATTTGTTCTTTTGGGATATCAGCGATCACGAGGCACTCGACCCAAAACCCGAAGGATTGACCGCTTCCGCGTTTTATTATGCTCATTTGCGTCTCGCGGCGCGCTTTGCGGGCTTATTGGGAAAGAAAGATGATTCGATCGCTTACACCACACTTTCTCAGCAGGTCAGGCGCGCTATCGTCCGTCAGTATCACATCCCCGGGACGGGAAGATTTGACAACGGCACTCAGTCGGCACAACTGTTTGCCCTATGGTACGACCTGACACCGGAAAAAGCCGAGTCGCTTAACGCTTTTTTGTCGGAACTCAAGCGCCACCACGGCCACCTCAGCACGGGGATTTTCTCGACAAAAATGTTCTTCGACGTGATGCGCGAGAACGACCTCGGCGAAACGGCTTACCAGGTCGTAAACGTCAAAGACTTCCCCGGGTGGAGATATATGCTCGAGAACGGCGCTACCACGCTCTGGGAGACGTGGGCTTTTCCCGAGACAGGGCCATCCCGCAATCATCCTATGTTTGGTTCAGTGGATGAGTGGTTCTACCGGTCGCTGCTCGGCATTAATCCGGGAGCTCCAGGCTTTAGTCACGTGATAATTAAGCCGCAGCCGGCAGGAGACCTCGCATGGGCGAAAGGAAGCTATCGTTCCATCCGTGGAGAAATTGAAAGCAGCTGGGTACGGAAAGGCGATACGTTCACGCTGAATGTTATGATTCCCGCAAATGTCACCGCTCAGATTTGGGTTCCCTCAAAACCCGACGCGCCAGTACGTGACGGTGACAACCTGATTTCATCGATTCGCTATGACGGCGGCTATGCGGTAGTTGAGGTAGGATCCGGACAATATTCTTTCCAATCAACAACTGATTGAGGAACGTGCGACCGACTGCTGACACGACATCAATCGACCGGCCTTCGACGAACGTGAAATTTCATACGGCTGGTCTGCTATCGCGATTTTGATCCAAAATGGCTGCTTTGATCGGGAATCCATCTCCACAAATATCGGTGCAACGTGATGGCTACACGTTGAATATTTACGGCGCATAATTGCTGGCATGGAGTTTTATCTCTTCAACACGGTCTACTTCCATGGTTGTTAATTTCTTACGGATATTAATAACCAGTCGCTGATCCGGATCATACCGGAGTCAGTCAGGATAGGAGATCATTTAAGGCTCCCCTGAAAAAGGAGCCTTATCTTTTTTCAGGGGAGCCAATTTTCACAGTAACGGCACAAACTTTTTATGCTGCATTACAGCCTTCTTCCATCGGGTCCCCTGACTTCCGCAAGGATTCAGTACCCTCACGTTGACCCGGGTTATACCGGGAGCAACCATGCAGGAAGGTCAAAAAGAAGTTTCTCTAACACAGGAACTTCTTTTTTTTGTTAAACGCGCCAGCCATTCATATCTTTCATTTCGGGAAAAGCGCGACCTGCGATCGCTGACATCGCACTTGCGCATCAAATGAGCTATGAAGAGCGTTGCTGCAACCAGCTTCCTGCATGTGACCTATCTTTGGGATGATGCCACCGCAAGCCGTCTCTCTGGCAGCGAAGTAGATTTATTGATCTACCGATCAAACCTGCTTGGCTCCGACCTTCGAATTACCAACTTCGGAGGGGGAAACACGAGTTGCAAAACCATGGAGCGTGATCCGCTCAACGGAACGGAACGTCAGGTGATGTGGATCAAAGGCTCGGGTGGGGATATCGGAACGCTGACGCGAAAAGGACTGGCAGCTCTGTTCGTCGACAGGTTGCAGGCATTGAAAAACCGCTATCGCGGTCTCCAGTACGAAGACGAAATGGTACCCCTCCTGTATCATTGCCTCTATGACCCCGATTCCCGTGCACCATCGATCGACACGCCACTCCATGCGTTCCTGCCTTTCCCCCACATTGACCACCTCCATCCCGACGCAGTCATCGCACTGGCCGCAGCCAAAGACGGCGAAGCCATTGTATCCGATCTGTTCCAGGACAAACTCGCCTGGATTCCCTGGCAGAGGCCGGGGTTTGACCTTGGGCTGAAACTCGAACAATGCTTGCGGGAAAGCCCGGGCATTTCGGGAATTGTCCTGGGTGGTCACGGACTATTCACGTGGGGCGAAACTGCGAGAGAATGTTATCATAACAGTCTTCAGGTTATTGAAACGGCCTCCGCATTCCTGGAGAAAAATGTTGGTAAGAAACGACCACCATTTGGCGGAGTAAGAATAGCCACATCCAAACCGGCGGCTCGGAAAGACCGGGCGTCAAAGGTCGCTCCTTTACTGCGCGGTTTCTGCTCATCCAACAAAAGAATGGTCGGTCATTTTTCCGACGATCCAAGAGTGCTCGAGTTTGTCGATAGTAATGACCTGGAACGACTGGCGCGAATGGGAACGAGTTGCCCCGACCATTTCTTGCGAACCAAGATCCGGCCGCTTGTCCTGAACCTCCCCTCCGAAATCTCGACCGCCGACAGCGATATCAAGAAGCACATTGCTTCACAATTCGAGACATACCGCGAGGAATACCGCCGTTATTACAGCGATCATAAAAAAGCCGATAGCCCAGGCATGCGCGACCCCAACCCTGTCGTGATCCTTTGGCCGGGAGTCGGCATGTTCACATTCGCAAAAGACAAACCGACAGCACGGGTCAGCGCCGAATTCTATATCAATGCCATCAACGTCATGAGAGGCGCGGAAGCCGTTTCCGAATACGTCAGCCTGCCTCTGCAGGAAGCCTTCAATATTGAATATTGGAAGTTGGAAGAAGACAAACTGCAGCGCATGCCACCGGATAAGCCGTTGACCGGGCGCGTTGCCCTTGTGACGGGTAGCGCGGGCGGCATTGGTAGAGCGGTCGCGGAAAAATTCATGAAGGAGGGTGCTTGCGTGGTGGTCTGCGACAATGACGAGGCACGGCTTGCGGCATCGCAAGCTGACCTCAGCAAGCAATTCAAGAAAGATCAGTTCATCACGACCGTGGTCGATGTTACCCAAATGGACAGCATTCGTGAGGCGTTCAATAGGGCGATGATGAATTTTGGTGGATTGGACTTGATCGTCAACAACGCTGGGATATCGATCTCTCGCGGATTCACTGAATACACCGAGCAGGAATGGGACAAACAATATGACATCCTGGTCAAGGGTCAGTTCCTGATATCTCAGGCCGCGGTTCGGGTCATGCAGGCACAGGGGTTCGGTGGAGATATTATCAATATTGTAAGTAAGAACGCGGTAGTCGCCGGACCAAGGAACGCCGCTTATGGTTCGGCGAAGGCTGCGCAACTGCACATGACGCGACTTATGGCTGCCGAACTCGCCGATGACAAGATACGCGTCAATGCAGTGAATCCCGATGCCATCATTTCCGACAGCAAGATCTGGCAGGGCGGATGGGCTCAGGACCGGGCCAAAGCCTACGGTGTTACACCGGAACAGCTTCCTCAGTATTATGCAAACAGGACTTTGCTGAAGGAAGTCTTGCAGCCGGCTGATGTCGCGAATGCTGTTTTTGTTTTTGTGTGCGGACTCCTTTCAAAATCCACGGGGAACATGCTCAATGTAGACGGCGGGCTTACGGGAGCATTTCCGCGGTAAGCTATACCGCCAGGATGTTTAAGAGCCGATCCTTTTGACTATAGGTAAGGGGATCATTCACCAGCCAGGCCGCGCCGAGCGCCGCAGCGTGTGGGTGATCCGACACGTAGACCCCCAGGTGCGGGGCCATCCGTTTCAGGCACTCCAGGAACACCGGGTTATGAGTAAAACCGCCGACGACAATCAAGTTCGGCACCTGGTGAGCAGGATCGATAAGGTCAAGAGACACCAGTTGCCAACGCGCCAGTTGACGTATCATGGCGTGATAAGCCTCTTGCGGCGAGGCAAAGGCATCCCAGGACGTTTTTCCAGACTTCAGTTCGGGTAGCGGACCAGTGCCTTCCATCCCGAGTGGAAAGATGATGCGCTTCGAATCAACGCTCAGACGGTCATCAATCACCGAATCAAATTTGATCTTTCGATAGAACCCCGGATCAATTGCGAAGGCTTCGGCGATGGCTTTTACTTGCAAGTCGTGTTCATGCCCGAGAAAAATACGGGAAGCCTTGACCGGGTTGCCTTGACACGTCAGGTAGCAAAGGCAATCCTGCCGGAGTTCATCGCGGGTGAGCAGGTCGTGGTTAAAGGGATTAAAGGCAATATTCCATGTCCCGGTTGAAAGAAGCATGAAACGCTCTTTCATGGTTGCCAGATAGGGCATCAGAGAAGCTGAGCTGTCGTGAACCCCGATGCCAATGCGCAAACTCCTTCCTGAAAGTCCCGTCATAACCGCGTGGTCAGGCAAGGTTACCATTGGAAACAGACGCTGCAATCCCTCCGTCAGGACCCACTGATGATAGTCCTTTTTCTCAAAATCGCAGAGCATCGTATGACATCCCACGCTGGTGATGTCAGCGAATATTTTGCGAGTAAGCAAGAAGCTCAAATACTGTGGCAGATGGAGCGAGGCGTCGATAAATGCAAATAACTCAGGCTTTTCATGTTTTAACCAAAACAACTGCAGTCCCGAGTTAAGCATACCCAACATCGGGGAAGCTGTAGCGAGGGGAATATCGTCTGACGCGTTGTAGGTCTCATTAAACTTGTTCCTGACCGGGTTGGGAAAAGGCTTAAGGTAATTGTAAAAAGGAGCCGCGAGCTGGCCATGGCGGTCGAGGTGGACAAGGCTGGCACCGTACGCCGAAACATTCAACGACCCAATGCGCTTGTTTGTCCGGAGAAATTCTCCAGTAGTTTTCTTCACCCAGGTAGCGACGCCCGGAATGTCGTCGCAGGCAAAGCCATCGTCGTCGAGGTTCTCCCGGAATGATTCCGTTCGCTCTTCCACCACATTATACAAAGGATCAAACAGTAAGACCTTTTTTGTGGTTTTGCCGATGTCAAAGATCAACGTGTAACTTCCTTCCAACAGCCTCGATTTTCCGCTATGCTGGCAAAAAAAACGAAGATAGTCAAGTGCAATAGCATGGCCGGTATTAATCATGCGACGTCCACTTTCCTTTCGGTCAGGATGACCGTGTTCGAACCATTTCGTTTATTTACATTTAACTGCAAATCCCAAGCACATGCCGTTAAGGGCGGGTGATATCGACGCACACAACAACGATCATCTCAGCGTTCATCGCGAGCGGTTCCAGGCCGCGACAACGCTACTAGGCGTTGACGACTCACAGATCGACGCATGGATTTCGAAGATCCAAAAATTCCAGGTTGCCATACCGAGCTGGGCATTGGGAACTGGCGGCACGCGGTTTGGAAGGTTCGCCATAGGAGGAGAGCCGCGCAACCTCAATGAAAAAATCGCCGACGTCGGTTTGATCAATCGCCTGACCGCGGCCACGAACTCAATTTCCCTTCACATCCCCTGGGACATTCCCTCGGACCCCGTGCTCACAAAGCAGATCCTCGACAAATGGGGTTTGAAAATCGACGCCGTCAACTCCAACACCTTCCAGGACCAGCCTGGTCAACAGCACTCGTACAAGTTTGGATCCTTGTGCCACACAGACAAAGCTGTTCGACGTCAGGCCATCGCACACAATGTTGACGTCATTCAACATGGACTCGCATTGGGGAGCTATTGCCTTTCGATATGGCTAGCCGATGGTTCTAATTTTCCCGGACAGACCGACTTCCGAACCGCGTACCGGAACACCCTGGAATCCCTACAGGAAATTTACCAGAGTTTACCGTCCGGTTGGAGTATGTTGGTAGAGTACAAGCCCTATGAGCCCAACTTTTACTCGATGGTAATACCCGACTGGGGAACTGCTCTGCGATTAAGCGAGTCATGCGGTGATCGCGCACATGTGCTGGTCGACCTCGGTCATCATCTACCCAACACGAATATCGAGCAGATTGTCGCCCGACTTTTGCATTTCGGACGCCTCGGAGGGTTTCATTTCAACGGATCGCACTACGGAGATGACGACCTCACGACCGGGTCCATTAAGCCCTATCAATTATTCCTGATCTTCAATGAGCTGGTCGCCGGTGAAATTGATCAGTCGATTCATAATCCGAAAGTGGCGTACATGATCGACGCCAGTCACAACACGAAGGATCCAATCGCGGATCTAATGCAGTCGCTGGAAAATATTCGAACCGCGTACGCGAAAGCGCTCCTAATCGACCGATCGCTCTTAGGCGAAGCACAATCTCGCAATGATGTGGTACGCGCCGAGCAAATCCTCCAGAACGCTTTCAACGCCGATGTCCGGCCTCTGATCGCCGAGGCGCGCCTGAGAAGTCGCGCTTGTCTTGACCCAGTCGAATTCTTCAATAGCCACAACATCCGCGCAGAACTCATCCGCCAAAGGGGAAAAGAGGCTGTCGCCACGGGACTATAAACAATCAGCATGAGCGTAATATTGGGTGTCATTCTTCATGCGTTGGGCGGATTTGCGTCTGGTAGCTTTTACATTCCGTACAAGAAAGTGAAAGGTTGGTCGTGGGAGAGCTACTGGCTCGTAGGGGGCGTATTCTCCTGGATCATTGCCCCCATCATATTCGGGCTGTTGACCGTGCCCGATCTTTTTTCAATCCTTTCAGAAGCTCCGCGCGAAAGTATTTTCTGGAGTTACGTCATGGGCATTCTATGGGGAATTGGAGGTTTGACGTTCGGCCTTTCCATGCGGTATCTGGGGTTGTCGCTCGGAATGTCGATTGCCCTGGGATATTGCTCATTCTTTGGGACTATCATTCCACCCATCTGGTACGACCAGTTTGGGTCGCTCCTCGAAACCCGTTCGGGCATCACGATATTGGCTGGATTAATGGTCTGTCTGACCGGTATAGCCGTATGTGGCTGGGCAGGGATGCGAAAGGAAAAAGAACTGTCTGACGCGGCCAAGAAAGCGACGATTCAGGAATTTAATTACTTCAAGGGCCTACTGGTGGCCACCTTTTCGGGAATCATGAGTTCATGCATGGCTTTCGGACTGTCGGCGGGCAAACCCATCGCCCAACTCGCTGTTGATTCAGGTGTCAATCCATTATGGCAGAATAATGTGGTGCTCGTTGTCGTACTTCTCGGCGGACTGACCACTAACTTCGTGTGGTCTGTTATTCTGAATATAAGAAACGGATCAGGTGGGGATTACACCAATCGCGATACGCCGTTGAGGGCGAACTATCTTTTCAGTGCGATGGCGGGCACCACGTGGTACCTTCAATTCTTCTTCTATGGGATGGGAACCAGTCAGATGGGCAAGTATGATTTTTCCAGCTGGACATTGCACATGGCATTCATCATCACGTTCTCCAATCTCTGGGGTCTTTACTTCCGCGAATGGAAAGGTTCTCGCCGGAGTACGCTTAATATTATGATCGTCGGAATCATTGTCGTAATTCTTTCTACCGTGGTGGTCGGGTATGGCAACTACCTGGCTAGCTTGGAATAATCCAGATTCATGGAATTAACGCCTCAACTAACGTAAACAGCCTTATCACTCCTTTGGATGAATTTACCGAGGGAACGCAGCCCAAGTTTTTGAACCGAAGACAACGCCTCGAACTCGCGCTGATGAGCGGGGTCAACAGCAACAAGCAGCCCACCGCTTGTTTGTGGATCGGCAAGAACAAGCTTTCTTTTTTCGTCGAGGTCGGCGATTTTCATTCCATAGCTTTCCAGGTTACGGAAGGTTCCCCCCGGCATGCTCTTCTGACTGATGTATTCCTCCAGGAAATCAAATTTCGGAACATACTTGAATTCGATCTCCGCCGAGAGCCCCGCTCCTTCACACATCTCGGTGAGGTGTCCGAGCAATCCAAACCCGGTGACGTCAGTCAGGGCGGTGACGTAGGGAAGTTTTCCCAACTCACCTCCGAGAGAATTCACCGTCAGCATGGTTTCGACCGCGCGTTGCAGGTGGGGTTCTTTGACAATGCCTTTCTTCTGTGCTGTAGTCACAATCCCGATTCCCAACGGTTTCGTCAGGTAGAGGAGATCTCCGCCACGGGCAGTATCGTTTCTTTTCAAATGCGCTTTCTGAACCCTCCCTGTGACCGCCAGACCAAATACTGGTTCCGGGCAATCGATACTATGCCCGCCGGCCAGCGGTATTCCCACCCGGTGACAGACGTCCCGGCCGCCTTCCAGCACCTGCCGCGCCGCCCCCGTTGGAACTTTGTTTACCGGCCAGCCGAGTATAGCGACCGCCATCAGCGGCTCCCCGCCCATAGCATACACGTCGCTAATCGCATTAACCGAGGCAATGGATCCGAATGTAAACGGGTCATCGACGATCGGCATGAAGAAATCAGTCGTACTGATGACACACGATCCGTCACCGAGGTCATACACGGCCGCATCATCCTTCGATTCATTTCCAACAAGAAGGGAAGAAAATGCAACAGGGGTATTTTGGGTCTTGATGATGTCCTCCAGCACTGCCGGCGAGATCTTGCATCCGCATCCGGCGCCGTGGCTGTATTGAGTAAGTTTGATGGATTCCATTGGGCAAAGTTATCAAAGTCTGCGAGTGTACCGATGCGCAAAAGCTCGGAGCGTTTCTTATCCGTGTGGCAAACCGGGTTTAGGAAAGCGCCTGCTTTGACGCCGGGATTTTTACCTCATCGACGAGCTGACGTGCAAACTCATCTTCGTCCCTTCCATCCCACCCGAGCCGGTGGCGGATGCGGTCGCGTTTTCTCGATAGTCCCGTTCCGTAGGCTTTGTCGTAATAGGTAAGCAGGATGTCAATGGTGGCAAAAGCATCTCCTTCCAGCCATTTTTCTTTCGCCGCCTTAAAGTTTTGTCCTCCAAGTTTGCGCGTGATCTTTTCCATGCTTGCGAGGAATGCGTCCTTGTCCGCGCCGCCGTATTCTGCGACGAGGCGGGATATCCTGGTCGTCTTGTCAACCATCATCTCGATGACCGGACTATGCGACATCTGTTTCCAAAGACTGTCTGGGAGAAAGATCCTGCCGATGGCAATCGACTCATCCTCGATCCACACCGGGCGGTCGGGATCGAGCTTTGCGATGTCCTCGAACAGGTCATTTTGAAACTGTTCGGTGGTCGGTTGCGGCGGCATCATCAGGCCGCCGAAGGCACTCCCTTTATGACTGGCGAGCCTTTCAAGGTCTATAACCTGTTCACCATTTCGGGCCAAAGCTCGAAGGATATTGCTCTTGCCGCTGCCGGTGCTTCCCCCAAGGACGATTAGTTTCAACGGGTGACTGAATGATTCGAACGCATGAGCGCGGTAAGCCTTATATCCGCCGCGCAACTGGTGAGTTTTTATCCTGGCCATGCCCACAAAATGGCAGAAGTTCGACGAGCGCATCCCGCCTCTCCAGCAATGAACAAGCAACTCACGCGACACAGACGTCAGACGTTCCGCCTCGTCAATGATAGCGTTGAGCCGCGGGCCGACCAGCCGGAATCCGGCTTTGATCGCCTGCAGTTGGCCGTGCTCTTTATATTCAATACCGACCGAATGCCGCTCGCTGTTGTTGAGCAACGGAAGATTTGCCGCCCCGGGAATGTGGCCGGCGTCAAACTCGCCTTCGGACCGAACATCCACGACTGGAAGCTCGCCGCGCAATGCCAAAAAGTCTGCGATATCAACGATCATGTCAGATACAAAACTCCTGCAAAAGTAACAAAGATACGACGGCGCTAATCAATCAGAGAAATCCACGGTTAGCGTGGTGGCCACGCCAATCCTGAACCCGTAGTCTAAATATTGCCCATCCCGGAAGGCGATCGCCCCTTCAAGTCTGAAGAATCGAAGTATGCCGTCGATCGAATAACCAAGCTCGGTAAAGTTGCCGGATTCCGGTGCCGCCAGGTAGTCAACAAAAATATTTTCCTTGATCCCTGCGAGCCTGACATACGGAATGGTGGTGACGAGAAACTTCCGGAACTGGTAATGAACATTCGCGACAAGGTACTGATCGTCTGTACTGTATGCATAATAATCCATTAGGCGAAAGCTTCCGACTGGATCGTTGGTAACAAAGGGCGTCTTGTTGCCAAGGAAGTGTTTATAATCCATAAAATATATCCGGTCCTTGTTGAGAAAGCTTCCTGCGCGGATGTTGAAGTCGATGGTACCCCGACCGCCGGCCTTCAACTCATGCTTCACGCCGATTTCCATGTGGTCAAAATTGACGTCGCTGCCAAGAATATTATCAAACCCTTTGGTGTAGGTCAACGTCAATGTTGGTGACGAACTTCGAATGGCAAATCGAAAGCCATTGCGCACGCGGTATTTCAACCACGGTCTGGCGGAGATGGACACGGAACCGACCAGCGCCTGATGTTCGTCAAAGGAAGTATCGGTCAGCTCCTCACTTTCCGGGCGATTGGCCGTGTAGCCTTCGACCCTGACTCGGTTCACCAGCTTGAAATCGGTATTGTTCGACAGTTCTCTTCGATTTGCCCACGACCAATTCGTCCCGATGGAAAGAAAGGGGTTGACCGCCTGCCGGTACCGGATCTCTGCAAAGTCCCGCTCATAGATCTTCATCAGGTTCCGCTCCAGGAACAGCGTGGTGAAACTGTTTACAAGCGGTAGGATCGGATTGTCTTCGTTGTATTGTTTAATATATCGACCTCCCTCGATGTCGAGCCGATGCTTTCGGTTCCGCACCCTGAAATTCGCATAGCCCAAAAGCTTCTCGCGTGCGAAAGAATAGCGGACCAGCGGCGTGAAGCTGATACGGGTCTTCATTGTATCCTGAAGGATCGTGCCAATGCCGACTTTGTAAATCAGGTTTAAGCCTTCGACGGTGTTAAATCCCCCCGACGGCGTATAGATCCGGAAGTTCGAATATTTGCCGATCCTGTAGCTGTCGCCGATCAGGATATCCCACGGTTGAAAGCCCTCGTGCTTCGACTTCTTAACAGTATCACCCGCTTCTTGCGCTCGTTCGACCTCAGCTACACTGTCGACTTTCTCATAGCCCTTCAATTCTTCCCGCGTAAGCGGAATTGGCCGGATGTTGGCCCAATACGCGGAATCCTTCTTATAAGCGCCACTATCGACCTCAAAAAAGTTCTCCGAGAGGACCTCAGGCTGTTTCGCCAGCCGGCGCTCTTCCTTCTCATAGTCGCGCATGATGGTCTTCAGTTCTTTGCGGGTGATTTCTTCGCCGGAAGCCAGGCGCTCCTTCAATTGTTCTGTATCATCGGCTTTCTTCCCCGTTTCACGATGTTTCTTTTCTACTTCCTTCGCCAACTCCTTCTCCTTCTTCTCATCAATCACTTCCATGTTTTCGACGTAAACTTCCGGGTTAACCTTGATCTGGTAATTGCTCACCGTTGCGAGGTAATCGTACTCAAACTCGAATCCCAGAACTTTTCCTTCGACCTTGAACTGGTGCGACACCGGCAGCCACGCCTTGTCTTCAATCGGAGCGCACATGGTCCGGATCTGTATGTCGACGCCGAGTTTGGTGGTGTGAATATCCAGGCTGTGGATGCTCCATTCGTTTTCGACAATGTAGATCATGCCGTCAACAACATCTTCGCCCCTGGACCGCGGTATTACTTTGATCCGGCTGACATCGTAATTTTGATCGTGGAAGGTGCCATGGTATTCAAAGCGGTAGTATGAGAATGCTTTTGGTGACAGCGGAGAGATCGTCTCGGCGACTTCGGGCTCATAAAAACTGCCAAAGATGTAGACGTTGGGCGACGTGTTATTGTCCTTGCCATCGCTGCGAATTGAAATGACTTTTTCCTCAAACGTGTTAGGTCGCGTGAACTTGATGTCACTCACTGATTCCGAAATGTAAACCCGGTCCTTCTCGATCCCCTGCTTTTCCAGCTGTTTTTTGGCCAGCCATGGATAGTCCTTAAGCTTTCCCGCCCCCTTGATATAAACTCTTGCCGAATAGGAATCAAGAATATTGCGATGGTAATTCGCCTTGGCGATCGCTTTTCGCATAATAGTGTACGCCGGGTCTTCATCGTTGGCGTTGATGGTGATGGCATCCAGCACGATCTCCTGTTCGCGCATGCGGATGTCGAGTTGCTGGAACGAATCGTCCACTTGGATTGCGCGTACCTCCGAACGCCGCCCGAGATGCTGGAAGACCAGATCGTATCGTCCCGGCGAGAGATGGATCTCGAAGTATCCGTCCTGATTGGCCGTTGTTCCCGTTCCAAGCTGCTTGACAAAAATGGTGGCAAACGCCAGTGTGCTGCCGTCGTCGGCTCTGATCGTCCCGCGCACTCCTCCCGTTTGGGCGTGAACAGAGACCCAACACCCCAAACAGATTATTCCAAACAAAAAGCGATTCAAGAGGTCTGTTCTTTATTCACAAATGGACACCGGTCCAAGTAACGCATCAGCCGGTTCAAATGTTATATCTTTTCTACGAAGAAACGGAAAAGTGCACAGTCGACAGCATGCTGGTAGGCCAAACCTCACGGATGGGACTCTTGGTTGCACCCACATGGTCACCAGTTCCCTGGCACCAGTCGCAGCACGAGTTTGTTTGTTGACGGCCAGTTGATTGTCGTTGTTTGGTCCGTCCTCGCCGTGCCCTTTGTGTACCGCCGCGTTCGCCTTGACTTTGCATTTCGGCGATCTTCATCTCAACACTACTGCATTTTGAGACTCTGTTTAATAAACGAGTGAGTCAAATACAATAACACAACGCACACAACGAACCACGACGTGCACAACGCTGTCGTCCCAGCTCTAACTCGCCCGGAACGAGGAACCACGGAACCACGGAACCCGGAACCACGAACTACAAACTACAAACTTCGAACAAGTCACCTCCGATAGAATCCCCTTGTGCGAATAATTTCCTCCACAGGGTCAGGCACGAGATACCTCACCGACCGTCCCTGTTTCACGCAGTTGCGGATGAATGTCGCGGAGATGTCGAGCAGGGGCGCGTCAACCATCCGTACATTCTTATGATCTCGCAATGGCGACGCCTTTGCTCCCGGACGCGGATAAACGTACAGACCATAGTCCCGTAAGATAATCTCATGATTTTTCCATCTGACAAAACTTTCCAGGTTGTCTTCACCCAGAATCAACTTAAACTCCTTATCGGGATGTTTTTCAGCCAGGTGCACAAGGGTATGGATAGTATAACTCGGTTTCGGTAAATGAAACTCGATGTCGGAAACTTCCAGCTTGTAGTTGTCATAAATTGCCGCCCGCACCATGTCGTAGCGATCGAACTCGTGCAGCAGTCCTTTCGTGGGCTTCAATGGATTCTGTGGTGACACTACGAACCACACCTTGTCGAGATCCCCACTCTCCGCCATCAGGTTAGCAATGATCATGTGGCCCATATGGATCGGGTTGAACGAGCCGAAGAATAGCCCGATCGTTTTGGGTGTTGGGGGTTGGGGGTTGGCGGTTGGGTTTTGGGTGTTGGCCATTGGCGGATTCTGATTCCTGATTCCTGATTCCTGATTCCTGATTCCTAATTCCTGATTCCTAAATTCCTAAAAGTTTAAACTATGGCTGACCCAATCGTAACGCCGGAAGACTTTGTGCACACCGATCTTCTGGCAGATCGAGGCTGACCGGCCACCGGCAACTGGTGACTGGCGACCGACACGAATACTGCTTTGTACATGGCCACTCGCCATTGGAAATAGACCAGTTTGGCCTTTAGCCTTTGGCCTTTAGCCTTTGGCCTTTGAATTCATCGTAGAGCCTCTGCGCCTCTCTCAGCGACGTTTCCAAATTTTCATTCAACAACACCTTGTCAAATTTGTCTTCGAAAGACGATTCGAATTGTGCCTTGAACAAGCGGCGGGATAAACTTTCTTCGGATTCTGTTCCGCGGTCGCGCAGCCGTTCGCGCAGGGTTTCCATATTGGGAACTTTCACAAAGATCGAGAGGGCCTTATCTCCAAAGTATTTCTTTAGGTTCAGGCCGCCCTTAACATCAACGTCGAAGATCACGTTCTTGCCCGCTTTCCAGATCCGGTCAATTTCAGATTTGAGCGTGCCGTAGAAGTTGCCTTCATATACTTCTTCCCACTCGACAAATTCGTCGTTGTCAATTTTTTTTTTGAAATCAAGCGGCGTGAGGAAATAGTAGTCCTGGCCGTTTTGTTCCATCCTTCCCCGCCGGTCGCGGGTTGACGCAGAAATGGAAAACCCCAGGTCGGGGTTGTGCTGCAACAAGTGCTTTACGATCGTGGTCTTCCCCGAACCTGAAGGTGCCGAGAAAATGATCGCCTTACCAGCCATTTAGCGGGCCAGGTTTTGAACTACTTTTTTGCGGATGGAGTCGACGAGGTCGGGTGGTGCCAACTGTGTGCATTTGGCCTTGAGGAGCTGACGGATGGCAATCTCAAGGTTGTAATTCTTGTAACAGGGCATGCACTGTTCGAGGTGTTCTTTCAAGAAGTGATCCTTCTCTTGCGTGGAGGCTTCACCGTCGAGGATCAACTGAAGCATTTCAAAACATTCCCGTTGGTTTTGACAATTCTGCTTCATTTTGCTCTGGTCAGGGGAGTTCATATGATAGGTTTATGCGTTCTTATATCCCATTTTCCTGGCGTATTCGCTCAATCTTTCCTTCAGAAGGTTACGCGCGCGATGCAGCCGGCTTCTTACTGTACCAATCGGGATGTCGAGTATTTTCGCCATTTCCTCATACTTAAAACCTTCAAGATCGCAAAGTATAATCACTGTTCTGAAGTCTACATCCAACGAGTTGAGCGCAATTGAAATCTCATCCCCGATCATATCCTGTAGCGCCTCCACGCGAAGATCGGGTGTTATCTGCCGGTCGACATCTTCGGAATTATAGAAACTTTCAACTTCCTGATAATCTACCTTGGAAGGCTCCTTGCTTTTCTTCCGGTAGTCGTTAATGAAGCTGTTTTTTAAAATTCGGAACAGCCACGCTTTGGCATTAGTTCCTTGTTGGAATGAATCAATGAAACGAAATGCTTTCAGGTAAGTGTCCTGCAAGAGATCCTTCGCATCATCCCCATCGAGCGTCAACCGATACGCAAAATTGTACATCGCGTTGATGTGAGGCATAAACTCCTGATTGAAAATGCTGAGCTTTTCACTTTCAGAGTACTCATGTCGGATTACCTCTTCGTCCATAGAGCGGTAAAAATAGCAAAAAAGTGCAACTAACGACCGCTTCAACCAGCGGCAACATCCATAGTCCCTTTTTACACGGCGGGTTAAAAAACGGTACCCGAAAGGAAAAAATGCGACACGGTCCATTTTCGCACGCCCGCTATTGGCATTCCCATCCAACGTCAAATCAGCTAACATTTAAAAAATTGCTACTTTCCGAAATTGAACACGCGAATGAAAGCTCCTCACCAGCGAACTGTCTTCTTCACCATCGTCGCAGCGCAATTTTGTGGAACGTCGCTTTGGTTTGCCGGCAATGCGGTGTTACCGCAACTTCAGGCGGCCTATCACTGGCCCACTAGTGCACTGGGTTGGGTGACTTCATCAACCCAGTTTGGGTTTATCGTGGGTACCATGGCTTTCTCTGCCGGTGGATTGGCGGATCGATTTTCACCCTCCAAGGTCTTCTTTGCCAGCAGCTTCATCGCCGCCCTGGCCAACGTGGTTGTGCTCATCGCGATAGAAAACTACACATTGGTGATCGCCAGCCGTTTCCTTGTCGGTTTCTTCCTTGCGGGTATCTATCCGGTCGGAATGAAAATCGCGTCGGACTGGAAAGAAGAGGGACTTGGCCATTGGCTTGGAGCCCTTGTCGGCGCCCTCGTTGTCGGCACCGCTTTCCCACACGGACTGAAACTGGTCCCGCAATTCGTGAAGCCCCCGATTCTGCTTATAGCCATATCGTTGCTTGCCGTCGTCGGTGCCGTAGTGTTGCTTATCCTCGTTCCCGATGGTCCTTACCGCAAGGTGAGTACGAGGTTTTCACTGGCAGGCGTGGGCCGCAGCTTCAGGTTGCCTTCATTTCGGGCGCCAGCTCTTGGTTACTTCGGCCACATGTGGGAGCTATACGCTTTCTGGGCGTTTGTTCCCTGGATCTTTTCACATTACCGGACCTTTCACGCCATGGAAGCTTCTACATCGCTACTGTCTTTTATTGTCATCGGCCTGGGCGCGATTGGATGCGTGGCGGGCGGCTACTGGTCGCTGCGTTGGGGTAGTGCAAGCGTTGCCCGTATGGCGCTATTGGGCTCTGGATTGTGCTGCCTGATCTCCCCCCTCTTGTGGTCGTTCGATGCGCCCATCTTTATTTCCTTCATGATCATTTGGGGGATTTTCGTAATCTCCGACTCGCCTCAGTTCTCGGCGCTCGTAGCCAGAAACGCGCCCGAATCTTTCCGCGGATCGGCAATCACGCTCGTCACCTGCATTGGTTTTTCCATTACCATCGTCAGCATTCAGTTGCTGACGTTTCTTTCGAATATTATTCCGCCTGAATATCTCCTGCTGTTATTGACTCCCGGCCCCGTGTTGGGATTGATCTCGATGCATTCCCCGGCTACAAGAACTATCCCGACCTCGAAGGAAGCCTCTACTTCAGCACAGGAATAAAAAACCCGGGTTTATTATTTGTTCTGTGAATCAACTATTTTCACAGGCTAATTGAGACACAATGGAAAGACGTGACTTTATTCAGAAATCCGTGCTGACCGGCGCGGCAATGGCTGCAGGATCACTGGCATCGGGCGCACCTGCCCCCGGCCGAGAATGGTACGAATGGCGCGTGTATGAAATGCGATTTGGTCAGGGCGCCTTCGATAACTTTTTGTCGCACGCTCTCATCCCGGCCCTCAACCGGTTTGGAATAAAAACCATCGGTGTGTTCGGCGAAATGGGCAAGTCCGAACCTGCCAAAGTACACGTGCTTATTCCCTACCAATCTTTTGAAGAATTCACGTCAACGGGATTGCGGCTGAAAGAAGACAAAGAATTCCGGGATGCGTCGGCATCCTACGATCAACTCCAGCCTGAACAAGCCGCTTATAGCCGCTATGAGTCGTGGCTGATGCAGGCATTCGAAGGTTTTCCACAGATGAACGTGCCTGAAAAAGACTCGCGAATCTTTGAGTTGCGCTCTTACGAGGGCTACAACGAGGACGCTGTGCGACGAAAAATAAAGATGTTCAACGCCGAAGAACTTCCGATTTTTAATCGCGCAAAGCTGATTCCTGTCTTTTTCGGAGAAGTGCTGATCGGCCCTGGGTTGCCGCGCCTGACTTACATGCTCACCTTCCGCAATATGGAAGAACGGGAAAAAGCGTGGAAAGCTTTTGGTCCCGACGAGGACTGGCAGCGCGTCTCAAAATTGCCCGAATACGCCAACACCGTATCGCGGATCTACAAGACATTTCTTGAGCCACTAGCCTACTCGCAGATTTAGCTACTGGTCGGTAATGGAACGGAAAAATCTGCATCTCCGCGGTCCCGAATTGAGCCGAATAGTGGCGGGCGCCTGGCGATGGCATGATGTGTCAGAAACCGTTGTTGATCGTCTCATTCACACTTCCGTGGATTGCGGAATTACCGCATTCGACCACGCCGACATCTATGGCGATTACAACAACGAAGAAGCTTTTGGGCGAGTGCTGGCGAAAAACCCGGGACTGCGAAGCCAGATCCAGTTAATAACAAAATGTGGGATTCGGTTGCTATCTGGAAAGTGGCCGGAGACGCGAATCAAGCATTATGACACGTCGCGCGAGCATATTCTCCGCTCAGTCGATCAATCGCTGACGAAGCTACGCACCGACGTTTTGGATCTTCTCCTGATTCACCGGCCCGATCCGCTGTTGGATCCCGAAGAAGTATCGGAGGCCTTTGGGTTGCTGAAGCAGAATGGAAAGGTTTTGCATTTTGGCGTTTCCAATTTTTCGGCTACACAGTTTGAAATGCTGCAGAGTTATTTGCCCTTTCCGCTTGCAACCAACCAGATCGAGGTCTCACTGGCAAAGCTGGATTATTTTTTCGACGGAACGATCGACGTTATGATGAAATTGAAAACGTCGCCAATGGCCTGGTCGCCGCTCTCGGGAGGAAAGATCATGTCGACTTCAAGAGCGCTGTGGACGCAAAAAGGCAAATATCAGGCGACGGAAGCCCAGCTCTCGCTGGCCTGGTTGCTGAAACACCCCTCGGGAATTTTTCCCATCATCGGCACCACGCAGCCGGAAAGGATACGCGAAGGCGCAAAAGCTGTTGAAATCAATCTCGACAGACAAGATTGGTTTGAAATGCTCAAAGCGGCCACAGGAAAAGACGTGGCCTGAAAACGGATTTTGAACTGCCCTTTTTTGTAGCAACTTATTCTCGTAATTTCGCGGTCTGATTGACGGCTTTCCGGCCCGGCGACCGGGCGACAGGAAGCCTTCCTCTCTTTACCGCATGTCCCAGCCCACACCGCAAGCGATAACCGATTTCACAGGTCATGATTCCGTCGAGGTAATCGGCGCGCGGGAGCATAATCTTAAAAACATCAACGTATCACTTCCGCGGAACAAGCTCGTCGTCATCACCGGCATCAGCGGAAGCGGAAAATCATCGCTGGCATTTGACACCATTTACGCTGAAGGGCAACGACGATATATGGAGAGTTTTTCCGCGTATGCCCGCAGTTTCATCGGCAACCTGGAGCGTCCCGACGTCGACAAGATCAATGGCTTAAGCCCGGTGATTTCGATCGAACAGAAGACGACGTCCCGAAACCCGCGCTCGACCGTGGGCACAGTAACGGAAATCTATGACTTCATGCGCCTGCTTTTTGCACGCGCTGGTGAAGCATTTTCCTACCTCACCGGCGACAAGATGGTCAGGCAGTCCGAAGACCAAATCCTCGACACGCTACTGCTCAACTTCAAAGGCAGGAAGCTGGTGCTGCTCGCGCCTGTTGTAAAAGGCCGGAAAGGACATTATCGCGAACTCTTTCAGCAAATCCGCAAATCGGGGTATACCAAGGTGCGCGTCGATGGCGAGATCCAGGAGATCGCGGCCAAGATGCAGGTCGACCGCTACAAGATTCACGATATCGAAGTGGTGATGGACCGCATCGTCGCGGACCCGAAAGACCGCGCACGAATCGGCCAGTCTATCACACGTTCATTGAAGGAAGGAAAAGGCGTGATGATGGCCGCCGAGGAAAATGGAAAGGTTCATCATTTCTCGAAATTCCTGATGGATCCCAAGACCGGACTGTCATACGATGAGCCGGCACCAAACTCGTTCTCTTTCAATTCGCCATACGGCGCGTGCCCTGTGTGCAACGGGCTGGGTCAAATTGAGGAGATCACGGAAGCATCGGTGATCCCCGACAAGAATCTCAGCATAAGCCGGGGCGGGATACTTCCGCTCGGTGAGTACCGCGACATCTGGATCTTCAAGAAGGTTGAAGCGATTCTCAAGCGATACAAGCTCACCTTGAGCACGCCCATCAAGAATATCCCGAAGGACACGATGAATATTCTTCTCTACGGCGATGATGTTCCCGTGGGTGTTCCTTCCGTGAAATATCCCGGCACCGAGTGGAGCACGAAGTTCGAAGGTATTATCAATTTCCTGGAAAAGCAGCGCGACGAAGGCTCTGATGCGATCAAACGATGGGTGGAAGATTTTACAGTAATTCGCACGTGCCCCGAATGCAACGGCGCGCGTCTCAAGAAAGAATCCCTGCACTTCCGCCTCGATGGCAAGAATATCTCCGAGCTCTCGATCCTGGGTATTACTGACCTAAAGAAATGGTTTGATGGCCTGGAGAAACGTCTCGATGGCCGGCAACGGGTAATCGCCGCGGAAATCCTCAAAGAAATCAGGAAGCGCATCGGCTTTCTGCTTGACGTGGGCCTGGACTATCTCCATCTCAACCGCCCTATCCGAACACTCAGCGGTGGTGAATCACAGCGCATCCGGCTAGCCACGCAAATCGGGACACAACTCGTCGGTGTATTGTATATCCTGGATGAGCCGAGCATAGGATTGCATGCACGCGACAACGTCAAGCTCATCAAGGCGCTCAAAGACCTCCGTGATCTCGGTAACTCGATCGTCGTGGTGGAACACGACAAGGAGATGATGCTGGAATCCGACTACATCCTTGATATCGGTCCCGGTGCCGGCCGTCATGGTGGTCACGTCGTAGCCGAGGGCGACCCGAAGACTTTCATCCGCAACAACAGCGTTACAGCGAAGTACCTGAGTGGCGCTTTGCAGATCCCATACAATCCCGAAAGGAGGAAGGGTTCAGGCGAAAACCTTGTTTTGAGTGGTGCGCGCGGCAACAACCTCAGGAATGTCGACCTGAAGATACCGCTGGGAACATTCACGTGTATCACAGGGGTTTCCGGCAGCGGGAAATCCACGCTGATCCACGATACCTTATTCCCGATCCTGAACAGGCAGTTTTACAATTCGCGAACCGAGCCGTTGCCATTCCGCTCCGTGGAAGGACTGGAACATCTCGACAAGGTTATTGAGGTCGATCAATCGCCGATTGGACGCACCCCGCGTTCGAACCCGGCAACCTATACGGGAGT
Organism: uncultured Roseivirgaceae bacterium; assembly: GCA_964563295.1. Taxonomy (GTDB): domain Bacteria; phylum Bacteroidota; class Bacteroidia; order Cytophagales; family Cyclobacteriaceae; genus Chryseosolibacter. The sequence goes on from CAZLWX010000001.1 coordinate 59,353, forward strand.
ATTCACCGACATCCGCGACCTGTTCTCGCAGCTCCCGGAGGCGAAGATCCGCGGTTACAAGGCCGGGCGTTTCTCCTTCAACGTCAAGGGCGTCCGGTGTGAAACAAGTGAGGGTGCAGGATTGAGACTGATCGAAATGGAGTTTTTGCCCGATATTCACATTCCCTGTGAGACGTGTAAAGGCAAGCGCTACAACCGCGAGACACTCGAGGTCCGCTTCAAGGGAAAATCAATCGCCGATGTGCTGGACATGACCGTGGAAGAAGCCGTTGCATTCTTTGAAAACCAACCCCGCATCCTCAGAAAGATACAGACGCTGAGCGAGGTGGGACTCGGTTATATTTCGCTCGGCCAACACGCCACAACCTTATCGGGTGGCGAAGCGCAGCGTGTTAAACTCGCAACGGAATTGTCAAAGCGCGATACCGGTAAGACCATTTACATTTTGGACGAGCCGACTACCGGATTGCATTTCCAGGACATTGCGCACCTCCTCGATGTCCTTCAAAAGCTCGTCGACAAGGGGAACACTGTGCTGGTCATAGAACACAACATGGATGTGATCAAGAGCGCCGATCACATCATTGATCTCGGACCAGAGGGCGGGGCCGGCGGCGGAACGATTGTCGCCAAGGGCACTCCCGAACAGGTCAGCAAGAATCCCGTAAGTTATACTGGTCAGTTTCTGAAAGCTGAATTGGCGACGGGAAAAGCTCCAAAGTCTCAACTGCAGGTAGGATGAAATCTTTATCCCGTCAATATCTTTTCGGAGGGCTGTTCATCGCTTTCGGCATCTTCCAGCTGGTTACCGGAGATCCGCGGGAGTTCGCGCTTTACCTGACCGCGGGACTCGGCTTCGCGGTCAACGCCCTCACATTCGAACCACGCCTTCAGCGATTCAAACAACTGCTGGTGGTGATCACCTGGGTGTTGATTATTTCCGCAGGCATACTTTTCCTCTACCTGCTCCAATTCAAATACCTCTAGGCAAAAAGGAAAGCGCCGCGGCAGACATTTGAGTACTTTTGCATTGTGGTAAAGAAACGTCTCTACTGGACCCTTCAGATTGGCGGATGGCTCTTGTATGCCGTGATCCAGATCATTTCCAGCATAGCAGTGTTCGGAAGCGTCAGCACCCGCAACGTCATATTCCTGTTGTATGAGGCGATGATCTGCCTGATGGTGACCCATTGTTTCCGGATCTTCGTCATCAAGAAGCAATGGATTCGCTTTACCATGCCGCAGCTCCTCCCGCGTGTTTTGGTGAGCATTTTTGTGCTCGGCATCATCGTCTATTTCTTGCGGATGCCTGTCAGCTTTTTGTTGGGAATTTTCGATCGGACCATTGCATTTGACCCGGCTTCCATAGGCGGCCTTTCGCTCGTGTATGCGGTGATGTTCTTCATCTGGTCAGCATTATATTTCACGTATCATTACTTCAACCAGTATAACAAAGCCCTCAAGTATGAGGCTTCCATGGTACAGATCGAGTTAAATAACCTCAAGTCGCAGCTTAATCCTCATTTCATTTTCAACTCGTTGAACAGTATCCGTGCGCTGGTGGATGAGAATCCCGGAAAATCAAAGCAGGCCATCAACCAGCTTTCCACGATATTGCGGAGCTCGCTGGCTTCGGAGAAGAAGCGACTCACAAAGTTTGACGAGGAGCTGAAGATCGTTAAAGATTACCTGGGTCTGGAGAGCATACGGTTCGAGGAACGTCTCAAAACGGAATTCGACATCCATCCTGAATCGCATAATTTTTTTGTTCCTCCCCTGATGATTCAAACGCTCGTTGAAAACGGCATCAAGCACGGGGTCTCCAAGCTCACGGCCGGGGGAATTATTCAGCTGAAAACCACGGTAGACCGGGGCCGGCTCAAGGTCCTGATCCGCAATAGCGGTCACCTGGTCAACGGGGCCAAGCGAAGCCAAAAGGGCATTGGACTGAAGAACACCGTGCAGCGCCTCAAGCTGATCTACGGCGACGAGGCTTCATTTCGAATTGTTAATGAAAACGATAATTTTGTCGTCACTGAAATCGTAATACCTCAACACAAGATTTATGAGAGCACTAATCGTTGATGATGAACGTCTGGCCCGGAAAGAATTGATGAAGTTGTTGGAGGATCATCCGATGATCGAGGTGGTTGGCGAGGCCATGAACGCCGACGAAGCCTTCCAGATGATCAACGACCTGAATCCCGACCTGTTGTTTCTCGACATACAGATGCCCGGCAAAACCGGCTTCCAGTTGCTGGAGATGCTGGATTCTGTACCGCTCGTTGTCTTCACCACCGCGTACGACGAATTCGCCTTGAAAGCCTTTGAGGTGAACGCACTGGATTATCTGCTCAAGCCGATCCACCCCGAGCGGCTGAGTGAAACGGTCGCCAAGTTGTCGGAAAAAGAACGCGCGAAGACGGTGGCCATTCACGGTCCCGAAAAAAAGCTCGGACTACACGACCAGGTCTTCGTCAAGGATGGCGACCGGTGCTGGTTTGTCAGCCTGTCGAATGTGAGGTTGTTTGAATCCGATGGCAACTACATCAAGGTGTATTTCGACAACAACCGCCCGATGATTCATAAATCTCTCAATGCCCTGGACGAGAAGCTGGATGAACGGGCATTTTTCCGCGCCAGCCGCAAACACATCGTTAACCTTAGTTGGGTTGAAGGAATCGAACCCTGGTTTAACGGAGGTCTGATGGTACGGCTAAAAGGCGGAGACAAAGTGGAAGTCAGCCGCCGGCAAGCGGCGAAGTTTAAGGACATGATGAGCCTGTAGCAAGTTGCAGGTTGCAGGTTGCAGGTTGCAAGTCTGTTTATAAACGACGACGCCGGAACTACAAACTTCAAACAACTTCAAACTTCCAAACTACAAACTTTTCCCTATCTTACATGACTCGAATAACCCACTAACGCGTCATGTTGCATTTCACTGGAAAAGCCGCCATCAACGGCTTTTTGATCCTCTGCAGTGTTACCCTATACGCCCAAGCACCCCGTATTTGCAACAGGCCAGTGCAATTATTGGACGCCACGCGGCAGAATTGGGCACCGGGGATCGTCCAGGAAAACTCCCAGAGTTCCGGGGGAATGATTTACGAACTGTCCGTAAGGATCCGCAAGAAAGGAAATGTGACATTCGACAAGCTGATTGTCAACAATCAGATGCTTGACGTCGAAGCCGTCCAGGATGGACAACGCCATGTCGCCGGGCCATTCAGGAAGGGAGATCGCATATTGCTGATAGCGCGATTCGATCGATCAAAATCGCCCGAGCCCGCCGACGAAAACATTTTGGCAAGGCTGAAAAACAAGGACGCTGAGGCAGCGCTTTTATACACGATCAGGAATAAACAACGCCTGAAGCCGGTTCAATCATTTGCTGAAAAACGCGCCAACGCCTTACCCCAGTGACATGAAAAAGACCTTCGGACTTGCAATCACTGCAACCATTCTCGCCGTCGCTTATTACGGCTGGTATCCCCGTGATCCGAGGCTGGAATACGAGGATTACCTGCGATCGCATCCGTATCACATTCACTTAACAAAAGGGTACACCAAGGCCGAGCGAAAAGCACGGCCCGACCGGCCAGACCTGGCGTTCATGCAGGAGTTTCTTCGAACCATGGATCCCGTGTTGAAACGGCCCAGGCCTGAGCTATTGATCGACGAGAACATCAGAACAGCACGGTTGCGCGATGGTGGCCGAGAATTCCAATCAGGCAGAACTAAAGCCACTTCCCTCGCCGATGGTACGCAATGGGAAGAACGAGGCCCAAGTACGGTAGGAGGCAGAACCCGCGCGATGTTATTCGATCCTGCAGACCCACAACACAAGAAAGTGTGGGCCGGCGGCGTCTCTGGAGGACTCTGGTATATCGACGACATTACCAGCGCCAGTAGTTCGTGGACAAAGGTTGACGACTTCTGGGATAACCTGAGTATCTCCTGCATGACAGCCGACCCCAACAATAATCAGATCATGTACGTCGGTACCGGTGAAGCCCACCAGGGAATGCGCGGTGGCGGCATCTGGAAGACTATTGATGGCGGCGACTCATGGGTACCGCTGGCTTCAACCAGCAACTTTCTGCACGTGAGGGACATTGAAGTGCGCGATGAAAATGGGACAAGTGTGATCTATGCAGCGGTAAATCGCGACTTTGACTTCGACAACCCGCCCAACAATGCCGGACTGTATCGCTCCGCCAATGGCGGGCAGAACTGGACACAGGTACTGCCAAACGCCGAGTTCAGCGTTCCTCATTCACCAACCGACATTGAGATTGGCGACGACGAGATTTGGGTTGGAGCCAAGCCCACCTTCAGCGGCGGAAGTGTGGGTTCAATCCTCTATCGCTCCACCCTGGGAACCCAGGGATCGTGGACAGCCGTCCAGAGTTTCACCATCAACGGACAGATCGAGATTGGGATTGCTCCTTCGAATGCAGACATCGTGTATGCGATTCTGGAAGACAATCTCGCCGTTGAAGCAATTGTCAGAACGGTTGACGGTGGCAACAACTGGAGCACCCGAAGCATACCCGTCGACGCCGATATGGGAATCCCCGCGGATGATTTCACCCGCGGACAAGCCTGGTACGATCTTACGATTGCTATCCATCCCACCAATCCCAATGAGGTGATCGTTGGAGGTATAGACCTGTTCAAGACAACAAATGGAGGCACATCCTGGACTCAACTTTCCAAGTGGTGGCCGGGAATTCAAGTGACGGCCCCGGTGGTTCACGCTGACCAGCACGAAATCCTCTACCGTCCCGAAGCGCCAAACGACGTGATATTCGGCAATGATGGTGGAGTGTACTACGGCACCGGCATCGGCACAGCTTCACCATCCATTAACGCGCGCAACAACAATTACAACGTAACGCAGTTCTACACGGCCGCGATCCATCCAACACTGACGAACTATATGCTGGGCGGAACCCAGGACAACGGCACACGAAAGTTTACGCAAGCTGGCTTCGGCGTGGCTTCGGAAGCATTCGGTGGTGACGGCGCCATGTGCTTCATCGATCAGGACAACCCGCAGATCCAAATCGTGTCGTATGTCTTCAACAATATCTACCGCTCCACCAACGGTGGAAACTCCTTTAGTGCGCTGGTCGAAGACAACTCCACCGGGAACTTCATCAACGTCGGCGAGTATGATAAGAATCTGAAGATCCTGTACACCTCCAAAACGGAGACCGACCTTTATCGCATCACGAATATCGATACCAGTCCCGCGGTTGAATCGTTAGTCATCAATCTCGGGTCGATGGCTACCGCGATGCGCTTGTCACCGTATGTGGAAGATGCCAGCAATCTCTATGTCGGTACGGCAGCGGGCCGTGTCTTCAGGATCAAGGACGCGCAAGACGATGATCGCATCATTGAAGAAATTACTGGGCCGGCGTTCTCAACCGGGTCGGTAAGCTCGATTTCATTTGGCGCCAGCGAGGATCAGATACTGGTCACGTTTTTCAATTACGGCGTTGTCAACGTGTGGGAGACGCGCGATGGAGGCAACACGTGGACCGACCGCGAAGGCAACCTTCCCAACATGCCCGTCCGGTGGGTAGAATATCATCCTCACAATCCTGATCAGGCGTATCTCGCAACACAGCTTGGTGTCTGGTCGACCGATAACATCAATGTTGCCGAGCCTGATTGGAAGCCCACAAACGGCGGCTTGGCAAACGTTCGCACGGACATGCTGCGCTTCCGGAAATCGGATGGGATCATGATGGCTGCCACCCACGGCCGCGGAGTTTTTACAGCACTCGTGCCTTCACAACTGGAGCAGGACATTACATTCAACACTATTAACAACAAGACCTTCGGTGATGGCCCATTCACGCTACAGGCTTCGTCGACCTCGCAGCTTGAAGTCAGGTTCGAAAGTTCGGATGCTTCCATCGCATCTGTTCAAGGGAAAATCGTGACTATTAATGGAGCGGGTACAGTAACCATCACCGCCCTGCAGGACGGCAATACCTATTATGCTCCCGCCGACCCAGTCGACCAGGTCCTCACCGTTAACAGGGCGGCACAAACCATCAACTTTGCAGCACTGCCGGAAAAAGAAATCGACGACGAACCATTCGACCTAACGGCAACAGCGACGTCAGGATTGGCGGTGTCGTTCACGAGCTCCGACCCGGCCGTAGCCACCGTTTCGGGAAAAACAGTGACCATCCAGGGAATAGGAACGACGACGATAACAGCATCGCAGGCCGGTAACAACAATTTCCTTGCGGCTTCAAATATTGACCAAACTTTGACGGTCGTCTCGCGCATTATCGAACTCAGCGGCGACCTCAATTTTGGAGAAGTGATTATCGGTGAAGCTGCTACACGTGACTTGACGATTGAGAATTCCGGAACCGCACCGATCACGGTGACCGGCATCACGTACCCGGAAGGGTATTCGGGAGAAGTAAAAACGGAGGACACCAAAATCGTCGTCACGGTAACGTTCAAGCCCACAGCAGCAGAGGATTACCCGGGCGAGATCGTCGTCCAGAGCAACGCGACGTCTGGTGACAACTCGATCGAAGTAAGCGGAACCGGCATCGCGATCACTGACGTGGAAGAATACATGGATAAGCTAATCAAGCTCTATCCGAACCCCGTAACGGATTGGCTGACCATTGCAGGCGCGAATTTCATTCCTGTAAAGAGCATCAAGGTCACAGATGAATCCGGCCGGGTTCAAAGCAGGAACGTAGAATCCGCCACCGACCGTGAAATAAGGCTGAAGGTTGCGGATCTCCCGCGTGGTGTCTATGTGATCGCCGTTCCTGCGGGCTCTTCGACCTATTACAAGAAATTTTTAAAGCAATAACATGGCCATGACACGTTTTCGCCATTTCGTCAGTGCGCTGTCTCTCGCTGTGGTGCTGGCAGCCCCTGGTTGCGACAAGGAACCGACAGCCGAGGAAAAGTTTCTCGAAAAGATCGGGCACGACTGGAGTCTCAGCAATGTCGAATTGGATGATGTTGCAGTCAACGGCGCATTCGCGGGATTCGCCCTTTCGATAACGAAGAACAAGACCTTTACGACTACTAAAGGAAATTCTCCTATCTGGCCCGCTTCCGGTACCTTTACGTTAAAAGAAACCAGCTCCGACCCCGGGTTCAACCTTATCCGCAGCGACGGCATTGAGGTCGCAGTGACAAGTGTCACCGATACTTCCCTGACGCTGTCCTTCCAGTTCAACGCCGATGGTGGTCGCAGCGCAAGTGTTTCCGGTGCTTACGTCTTCGAGCTCACCCGGTAACAAAAAAGGGCCGCAATAACGGCCCCTTTTTTCTGCGAGAATAGTGAGTGATTTCTTAATCCTTGTCTTTCTTTTCCTTTGATGAAGCTTTTGCCTTCTTAACACCCTTGATCGTCAGGGCATCTCCTGTGCCTTCGTAATCGGCCAGGATTGTTCCACCCTCCTCGACTTCACCCTTGAGTATCTCCTCCGCGACGGGATCTTCGAGGTATTTCTGTATCGCCCGGTTAAGCGGTCTTGCGCCAAACTGGTGGTCATACCCTTTCTCGGCGAGGAAATCTTTCGCTTTCTCCGTCAGCTCTACGTGGTAGCCGATCTGGATAATGCGATCGAAAAGCTTCCGCAAGGTAATGTCGATGATCTTGTGGATATGCTCGCGCTGCAGCGAGTTGAAGACAATAACATCGTCCAGGCGGTTGAGAAATTCGGGGCTGAAGGCGCGCTTGAGGGCACTCTGTATGGTGGCCTTCATCTGCTCCTCCTCGGATTCGCGTTTCGCCGAGCTGGCAAAACCGATACCCGTGCCGAAATCCTTCAAGTCGCGTACGCCGATATTGGAGGTCATGATGATGATCGTATTCCGGAAGTCCACGCGACGGCCGAGGCCATCCGTGAGGATACCGTCGTCAAGCACCTGCAAGAGAATATTAAAAACATCCGGGTGAGCCTTCTCAATTTCGTCCAGCAGCACGACCGAATAAGGTTTGCGTCTCACTTTTTCAGTGAGCTGTCCACCTTCTTCATAACCCACATAACCGGGAGGCGCGCCGACGAGTCTCGACACGGAGAATTTCTCCATGTATTCACTCATGTCGATGCGGATCAAGGCGTCATCCTTGTCAAAAAGATAGGTAGCCAGCACTTTCGCGAGCTCAGTCTTTCCAACACCAGTCGGGCCGAGAAAAATAAACGATCCGATCGGCTTTCTGGGATCTTTTAGTCCAACACGCGTCCGCTGAATGGCTTTGACCAGCTTCTTGATCGCTTCCTCCTGCCCAATCACCTTGCCGCTCAATTCTTCCGACATATTGAGCAGTTTATTGCTTTCCTTCTGAGCAATCCGTTTTGTCGGTATACCTGTCATCATCGCGATGACATCGGCAACATTATCTTCATTGACCGTGTACTTCTCGGTGCGCGTCTTCTCTTCCCAACGGGCTTTGGCGACGTCGAGTTGTTCAATGAGTTTTTTCTCGCGGTCGCGCAACTGGGCCGCCTCTTCATACTTCTGGCTCTTCACCACCCGGTTCTTTTCTTTCTTTACATCCTCAATCGCTTCTTCCAGCTTGACGATGTCTTCAGGAACGTGAATGTTGTTGATGTGAACACGGGCGCCTGCCTCGTCCAGAACATCGATCGCCTTGTCTGGCAGATACCGGTCGCTGATGTAGCGGTCTGACAATTTCACGCAAGCGTCAATCGCTTCCTTTGTATAGATCACGTGGTGGTGATCCTCATATTTTTCCTTGATGTTTTCCAATATCTGGATAGTCTCCTCGACTGATGTGGAGTCAACCATCACCATCTGGAATCTGCGGGCGAGTGCACCATCTTTTTCGATGTACTGCCGGTATTCGTCGAGGGTGGTAGCGCCTATGCATTGAATTTCGCCGCGTGCGAGCGCGGGCTTGAACATGTTGGAAGCATCCAGTGAGCCTGATGCTCCACCGGCGCCGACAATGGTATGCAATTCGTCGATGAACAGGATGACATCCGGAGACTTCTCCAGTTCATTCATCACCGCTTTCATGCGCTCCTCAAACTGACCGCGGTATTTCGTTCCGGCAACCAGTGACGCCAGATCCAGCGTCACTACGCGCTTGCCAAAGAGCACACGCGAAACCTTCTTCTGAATGATTCGCAGGGCCAGACCTTCAGCGATGGCAGTTTTGCCTACGCCTGGTTCGCCGATCAGGATCGGGTTGTTCTTTTTCCGGCGCGAGAGGATTTGAGCGACACGCTCAATTTCCTTTTCCCTGCCGACGATCGGGTCGAGCTTGTTGTCTTCCGCCAGGCGGGTAAGGTCGCGACCGAAGTTATCGAGGACAGGCGTCCTCGATTTCTCTGTGCCTTTCTTTTCTTTTCCACCGGAGGCACCAGCCGAACTTCCGAATATTTTCGAAGAGTCGTCATCCGGATCGTCTGTGTCCGAAGAAGCCATTGGCCCTTCATTCTGGTACTCGAGCATTTCTTTCACAGTCTCGTAATTGACATCGAACTTGTTCAGTATCTGTGTAGCGAGGTTATCGGCATCGCGAAGGATCGACAGGAGCAGGTGTTCGGTGCCAATCAGCTGTGCCTTGAATATTTTCGCTTCGAGATAAGTGATCTTCAGGACTTTTTCTGAAGCTTTTGTAAGCGGAATATTAGCGAGGTTTTTTATTTCGTGAGTAGCCGTTCCCTTGGAGATTTTTTCGATCTCGCCACGGAGTTCTTCCAGTGGCACGCCTAACTTTTTCAGTACGCCTACGGCAACACCCTCGCCTTCCCGGATCATCCCCAGCAACAGGTGCTCCGTGCCGATGTAGTCATGGCCCAGACGCAATGCTTCCTCCCTGCTAAGTGATATCACTTCTTTAACGCGATTGGAGAATTTGGCTTCCATTTAAAAAATTGATGATTTGAATAATGTAAATGTAAAGTTTTTCTATCGTACTACCCCAATTATGCCCCTACAAGTTTTATCCATAGAAACGCGCCTATCCCCTCATTCGTTCACTTGTGGCTGGAAGCCCGTACGATCACGTCAGCGCCCGGACCTTCACAAAAGATCAGGTCGATGAGGCTGAGATTTTCAACAAACTTATTGCCAAAAACCTGATAGTATACGGCCGGTCGGTAAAAACTTTGGACCATCTCCAGTTTCCCGGGATTAATACGGGAACGGAGGTCAACGACACCAGCCGCCGGCACTTTTTCGTACTGTTTACTCTCGCTAACGCTAATCGTCCACTTCAGCCATTTGAGACACAATGTCAGCAACCCCCGATTCAGGTCATATAACCGCTCGTGCTTTTTGAACAACTCGTCGTGTAATTCGGGCGAAAAGTATTCAAAGAATGGGGCCTTGCCATAAGCCGATTGAATTGACCGCCAGTGGTTGTTCAGCCATTTCTGAGAATAGTCGATCCTGACCTCACTGGTCAGAGGTTTTCCGTGCCGGGCGGCGACTGGAATAATCAATGGTACGCTGCCCTGGGCAGTGTTGATATAACACCGGTTGCGGTAGGTTTGCTTCTCATAGTGTTCGAACTTTTCAAGAATAACCCCGCCGCAGCCAAATAGCGCCGAAAAATAAGCAATCGACGGCAGGTACTGGATTTCAATCAGGGCCTTTTGCATGACTCACATGGCGACAGAATCCAACTGTCCGAGGCCCTGCCGGATCACGCGAAAGCGATCGCCCGTACAATCCACGACCGTAGATGGAATATTTCCTCCAGGACCACTGTCGATAACGAGATCAACCCGGTTTTTCAGGTCCTTAAAAATTTCACCGGGATCAGTTGTATACTCGAGGATCGCGTCGTCGCTCTTGATCGACGCATTGATTACAGGATTGCCCAACCTCTCGACCATCATGCGCGTCACAGGGTGGTCGGGAATGCGCACGCCGACAGTTTTCTTGTTGACGTCAAGTATACGGGCGACTTTGCTGCTGGCCTCCAGGATAAACGTGAACGGACCGGGCAGACTCTTTTTAAGCAGCTTAAAAACAGGAGTGTCTATCCGTTGCACATACGACGAAATGTCGCTGATGTCGCGACAGATAAATGACAAGTCGAGCTTTTGAGGTTTGATGTCCAGGATGTGACACAACTTCAGCACTGCTCTCTTGTTCATCAAGTCACAACCGATACCATACACCGTATCGGTTGGGTACACGGCGATACCGCCCGTTTTCAATACGGCTCGTACCCGTTCTATTTTTCGGGATTCCGGATTGACTGGATGTACTTTTAACAATTCGGCGGGCATAGGTTGCTGGCGGCAATTTACTCCGTTATCGCCGGATTTTTGACCACTTCCCTGTTCACTATTTTTGTACTTTTGACGTTATTTTCATCGCATGAAACCGTCCAAGGGGCTGATATTCTTTCTCGTATTCTCGATCCTGCTGATCTCGTTTGTTTATTACGGTTATCAGATTTGTTTTACTCCGAACGTATTGGTTGAGAAGGGCAGTCGCGAGATCATAATCCCTCAGCATGCAACATTCAAGGACGTTCAGAAGATCATGCACGAGCAGCGTATTGTTCAGGACTTGCTCTCGTTCAGTTTCCTTTCTCGCTTGATGAGTTACGACGAAAACGTGAAGGCCGGCCGGTACATCCTGCTTCCAAACATGACAAACCTGCAAGCGATCCGGTTGCTGCGGTCCGGATACCAGGAGCCCGTTCGGGTAACGTTCAACAATGTCAGACTGGTCAAAGACCTCAGCGAAAAAATCACCAAAAACCTCGCTATTACGCCAGCCGAATTTGAATCCGCATTGATTTCCTTTGCGGCCAATAATCCATACGGCTTCAATAAGGAAAATATTATCGGCATGTTCATACCTAACACGTATGAAGTCTACTATCAGACCAGTGCCCAGGACCTGATCGAGCGGATGCATGACGAGTACGAAAGATTCTGGAATGATGATCGTGTGGCAAAGGCCAGAAATGTCGGTCTCACGCCGATCGAAGTATCAACTCTTGCCTCGATCGTACAAGCCGAGTCGGTACAGAAAGAAGAAGCGCCCATCATCGCCGGCCTTTACCTGAACAGACTGAAGAAAGGAATGCCGCTGCAAGCTGACCCGACGCTGGTGTTTGCTGTCGGCGATTTCACGCTCAAGCGCGTGCTGAACGAACACAAGGAGATCGACTCACCGTACAATACGTACCGGTATGCCGGGTTGCCCCCCGGACCGATCAATATGCCCGAGATCGGCTCCATCGATGCCGTCCTGAACTTTTATCCCAGTAATTACTTATATATGTGTGCGAAGGAGGACTTCTCCGGTCGTCATAATTTTACCGGCGATTATGATGAGCACATCAACAACGCCAGAAAGTACCAGCGCGCATTGACGATTGAGATGCGGAAAGCCGCCGAAAACCGAAAGTAGATGTACGTCTCCGAGACAAACGTACGCGTCCGTTATGGAGAAACCGATCAGATGGGATATGTCTATTACGGATATTATGCCATGTATTACGAGGTGGCCCGGGTTGAGAGCCTGCGCCAGTTGGGACTAACGTATAAATGGTTGGAAGAATCTGGCGTGATCATGCCCGTGCTGGAGAACCACTCAAAATTCCTGGCACCGGCACGCTACGACGACCTGTTACGGATTGTGACTACCATCCCCGAGAAGCCGGGTGTTCGCATCCGGTTTCAATATGAAATCTTTAACGAGTCCAATGAGCGGCTGCACCAAGGCGAGACGCTGTTGGTGTTTATCGATCGCAAGAGCAACAAGCCCTGCCGCCCGCCAGAGGCCATGCAGCGGGTAATTGATCCATTCTTTACAGAGAAGAAATGACATTCCGCCAAAAACGATTCATGTTAAGATGGAGTCCTGTATGGTGGCTGATGGGGTGGATGCGGAGCAAGCGTTTCAAGAACCATGAGGATGTCTCATTGATCAGAATTGTGAAATGCTTCGCGCGAAATCTAAACAATGATCAAATCATGGATCGCGCGAACGGCGTCGCTTTCAACTTCATCCTGGCAACTTTTCCCGCTATCATTTTTCTCTTTACCCTGATCCCCTACGTTTCGAACTATTTTCCGGAAATAAATCGCGATAGCATCATGTCGTTTATCAGTCAGATCATGCCGCCGACGATGTTTGATGTGGTCGCCAGTACGGTCGATGACATTGTAAGCAATCAACGCGGCGGGCTGCTCACGTTGGGATTCTTTTTTGCGCTGTACCTGTCCACTAACGGAATGCTCGCCCTGATGAATGCGTTTAACTCCTGTTACAAGACCGTGGAAAACCGCGGCTTTTGGAAGACTCGTCTGATCGCGACGGGCCTTACCATCAATATGACCTTTGTATTGTTCCTGGCTATCCTGCTGCTCGTCGTTGGGGAACTGGCTCTTCAATACCTCGATACGCACCTTAGCGATTACGTCAACCTGGACGCGTTCACGGTGTATCTTTTGCTCGCCTTGCGCTTCCTCACCATCTTTATCGTGTTCTTTCTCGCCATCTCCACGATCTACTACTTCGGGCCTGCCATCCACTATAACTGGCGGTTTTTCTCTGTGGGTTCGTTCATCGCCACCCTGTTGACGTTGGGAGTTTCATATGGATTCTCATTCTATCTGACGAACTTCGGGACCTACAACAAGGTCTACGGGTCGATCGGTGTACTGATCGCACTGATGGTATGGATACAACTCATCACCGTTGTGTTGCTGATTGGATACGAGATCAACGCCTCTGTTCATGCCGCCATTCGGGCGGAAGCCCTTTGGAAAGCGCGCAAATACCGCCTCAACAACCAGCTGCTCTGACGCTGTCGCGCGATTTTTATATATTCCATTTAATCGCCACTTTAGCCGTTCGTGTTTACCAGCGCAGGACAGGTGCCACCCGATGGCGCCGATTGTAACTCATGGAATCTCAGGCCGACTTGATTCGCTCACAGTTCGTCGAACTCTTCGGAAAAGAGCCATTGTTGGTTCGCTCGCCAGGACGAATCAACCTGATCGGCGAACACACGGACTACAACGACGGGTTCGTCATGCCCGCGGCGATTGACAAAGAGATCGTCTTTGCCATCGCAAATGCCGATGACAAGAAATCCGCCATCCACTCCATCAATTACGGCGAACACATAACCGTAGTCATCGACAGTATCCGTCCAGTCGATAATCCCAAATGGGCCAACTACCTGCTGGGCGTATTGCACCGGATCGTTGAAGCCGGAATGCCGGCCCAGCCTTTTTATTGCGTTTTCGGCGGCGACATTCCTACCGGCGCCGGGCTCTCGTCGTCGGCAGCGCTGGAGTGCGGATTTGCTTTCGCGATCAATGAGCTTTTTCAGCTCAATATTCCCCGGATGGATATCATCCAGATGGCGCAGTGGTCAGAACACCATTACGTCGGTGTCATGTGTGGCATCATGGATCAGTTTGCTTCGGTCATGGGCAAGGCAGGTCACGCGATCTTCCTGGATTGTGAAACCCTGGAGCACCGCTATGTGCCTCTGGATCTTCGCGACCACGTCCTGATTTTGTGCGACTCCAAAGTGAAGCACTCATTGGTAGACTCAGCCTACAATACCCGGCGTGAAGAATGCGCGCACGGTCTCGCGATACTGCGTCGCCAGCATCCGCAGCTCGAGAGCCTGCGCGGCGCCTCGATGGAAATGCTGGAAAAGCAACGCGATGAATTTCCCGCGGTGGTCTATAACAGGTGCGCTTACGTTATTGCCGAGATCGAACGCGTGCGCCTGGCCAGCCAGGATCTGGATAACGGCAATCTCGCGGCCTTCGGAAAGAAAATGTTTGACACGCACGACGGCCTTTCAAGGTTATACGAGGTGAGCTGTGCGGAACTGGACTTCCTCGTTGATGAAGCCCGTAAATTCGATGGCGTACTGGGCGCGCGGATGATGGGCGGCGGCTTTGGCGGCTGCACTATTAATATTGTGAAACAGTCAGTGGCTGAAAACTTTATCCGGCACATGGAACGGAGATACAAGGAAACCTTTTCCATCAATGCGAGCTGCTATCCTGCCAGCCTGTGCGACGGGACCAGCACACTACGGGTGAAGCCACATCAAATCAAAACATGAACAAGCTTTTCAATAGATATGAGACCAGTATTGGCAATTTTGTCGGGCGTAATAGTTGCGCTTGGCTGCCTGCGTTGCGGAACCAGAACTGAACACCGAGAGATGGCAGATTCCGCAAAAGTCAATTCAAATCAAAAAATCTCCGTAAAACCATACGGTGCACTGGCTGACGGAACGCCTGTCATGGAGTACACCCTCGTCAACCGCCAGGGAATGACCATGAAAGTGATCAACTATGGTGGAATTGTTACCTCACTGACGGCGCCTGACCGGGACGGCAAACTCGCCGACGTAGTCTTGGGCTACGATTCTCTTTCTCAATACGTCAGCAACAACCCGTTCTTCGGAAGCCTTGTCGGTCGATATGGCAACCGGATCGCCAAAGGGCGATTCACGCTTGACGGAAAAACGTTCACTCTTGCCACTAACAACAATGGCAATCACCTTCACGGCGGATTGAAAGGTTTTGACAAAGTGTTCTGGCAGATCGCGGAAGAACCATCTTCGGAAGGCCCGGCGATCAGACTGACCTACACGAGTCAGGACATGGAAGAAGGTTATCCCGGCACGTTGAAAGTCGAGGTAGTCTATGTCTTGACCGACAAGAATGAATGGAAGATCACGTACCGCGCGGCGACAGACAAGAAGACGATCGTAAACCTTACCCAGCATTCTTACTTCAATCTTTCGGGTAACACCCAAACCGACATACTTGGTCATAAACTTTATCTTAACGCGGAGCAATTCATTCCTGTCGACAAACAGTTGATCCCGAACGGCGAGATCGCCAGTGTTGCCGGTACGCCGCTGGATTTTCGGGAATCAACAGTGATTGGAGCACGGATCGACAATAACTTCGAACAACTCGATCGTGCTGGCGGTTACGATCATTGCTGGGTATTGAAGAAAGACGGTGAGGGGCTCTCCCTCGCGGCAACGCTCTATGATTCCACCAGTGGACGAGAAATGAGAGTCTATACCACGGAACCGGGCATTCAATTCTACTCGGGAAATTTTCTCGACGGATCAATAACCGGAAAGTACAGCACCGTTTATCAGCGGCGGCACGGGTTATGCCTGGAGACAGAGCATTTTCCCGATTCTCCTAACCATCGAAATTTTCCTTCGGTAGAGCTGTCACCCGGCGAGGTATATGAAACATCGACCACGTACGCCTTTGGAGCGCGATAGCAAACGTCACGAGAAATTTTGAAACGCAACACTAACACTATTATGAAAACACTTTCGGCGCTGGTCATCATTTGCTGCCTCAGCGTGATGGCCGTTGCCCAGAACAACGAACCGTTCTCGGGCCTGCACATGAACCTGGGGAATCTCTACAGGCTTTCCGATGCAAAAACACGGTCGATAAGTCCGGAGAATTTTACTGGCGAACCCGGCAAGGGCGGTATGGCCACACTTGAACAAGGCAACGCGCGAAATGCAGCCCGCGAACTGGGACAAGGCTGGAAAGTGAATCCGTACGTTCATATCGAAGCAGGGCAGACGTTTACCCTCGCCGAAATTACCGGACCCGGCGCGATCCAACACATCTGGATGACGCCAACAGGCAATTGGCGGTATTCCATCATTCGATTCTACTGGGATGACGAGAAGGAACCTTCCGTCGAAGTACCGGTGGGTGATTTCTTTGGAATGGGATGGGGAGAGTTCGCCCACCTGAATTCGCTCGCGGTCGCGGTGAATCCGGGCAGTGCCTTCAACTGCTACTGGCCCATGCCCTTCCGGAAGAAATGTCGTATTACGATGGAGAACATCGGCGCGGAGCGAATGACGCTCTACTATCAGATCGATTACACCCTTACAACCGTTCCCAATGACGCCGCGTACTTCCACGCCCAGTTTCGAAGAAGCAATCCGACGAAGGGTTCTGTATACACGCTGATCGATGGTGTTAAGGGAAAAGGTCATTACGTGGGAACTTACCTGGCGTGGGGAGTCAACAATAACGGATGGTGGGGCGAAGGTGAGATCAAGTTCTTCATGGATGGTGACACCAAATTTCCGACGATCAATGGCACCGGGACGGAAGACTACTTTTGCGGATCTTACAACTTTGAAAACCGCAAGACCCATGAGTACCAGGAGTTCTCAACACCGTATTCCGGTCTGCACCAGGTGATCAGGCCCGACGGCGTGTACCATTCGCAGCAGCGTTTTGGATTGTACCGCTGGCACATCGTCGACCCGGTTCGGTTTGAAAAAGATCTTAAGATTACTATCCAGGATCTTGGCTGGAGAAGTGAGGGACGATATCTGCCACAACAGTCCGACATCAGTTCAGTCGTGTTCTGGTATCAGGCCGAGCCGCACGCGTCGTACCCCAAACTCCCCTCGAAAGACCAATTGGAAGTAAATTAACAGGCAGCGCATTCTTTCATTTGCTAATTTATATCTATCAATCATGAACAGGAACTTCCTTTCTATCGCGATCATTTTTTTTTCCTTTGTCGGCTGGGCTCAAACACCTCAAGCAGGAGCAAAGATCACCACTCCCTGGACGGCGCAGGTGGATCGGGCGAAACCACTGCCCGAATATCCGAGGCCACAGCTTGTTCGCGATGAGTGGATGAACCTCAACGGCCCTTGGGATTACGCAATTGTTCCAGCGGGACAGACCGCACCACCATCCTACCAAGGCAAAATCCTGGTGCCCTTTGCTGTGGAGTCTGCGCTGTCAGGTGTCGGCAAGAATGTTGGAAAGGACGGCATGCTGTGGTACAAACGATCGTTCACGCTGACGCCGGCATTCAGGAACAAGAATGTATTGCTGCATTTCGGAGCGGTCGATTGGCGATGCGAAGTCTTCGTCAACGGGACGAAAGTTGGTTCCCATCAAGGAGGATATGACCCGTTTTCAATTGATATTACAGATGCGTTGAGGAGATCGGGCGCTCAGGAGATCGTTGTCAGCGTGTGGGATCCAACGGACGAAGGACCTCAACCTCGCGGCAAGCAAGTCAAGTCTCCGCACAGCATCTGGTACACGCCCGTTACCGGGATATGGCAAACGGTCTGGATCGAACCGGTTCCTCGCACATATATCGAAAGTACACGGCACGTCATCGATATTGACAACCTCACGCTCTCCGTCAACGCGAAGATACACGGCACACAACCGGGAGATATGTTGCGGGTGGCGGCATTCGATGGATCCACGAAAGTGACAGAACAAGAAAGTCGCGAACCTCAGGTAGTGCTCAACATCCCCTATCCAAAGTTATGGTCACCATCCACTCCATTTCTTTACGACCTGACCATCAGCGTCGTGAGAGGCGGTAAGGTAATTGATCAAGCCAAAAGCTACTTCGCTATGCGGAAAATATCCATGGAAGCGGATGAAAAAGGGATCATGCGGATGAAATTGAATAACAAGTTCCTCTTCCAATATGGTCCACTTGACCAGGGGTGGTGGCCGGACGGGCTCTATACTGCTCCTACCGACGAAGCTTTGACCTTCGATATTGAAAAGACCAGGGCGATGGGCTTCAACATGATCAGAAAACATGTGAAGGTTGAGCCGGCGCGATGGTATTATCACTGCGATAGATTAGGAATGCTCGTGTGGCAGGACATGCCGAGCGGCGACCTGGGCAATCGTTGGGACTCACGGCCAGGCATAATCGGCATTGCGACCGAAAAAGAACGCACACCGGAGTCGGAAAAAATATTCCGGATGGAGTGGCAGGCGATCATCGATTCGAGATTCAATTTCCCGTCGATTGTCGTCTGGGTACCGTTCAATGAGGGGTGGGGTCAGTTCAAGACGGAGGAGATTGTCAAGTGGACGATGGCTTACGACCCCAGCCGGCTCGTCAACGCCGCGAGCGGAGGCAACTTCGTCCCGGTAGGAAATATTCTCGACCTCCATAATTATCCGGAGCCGTGTATGCCCGACCCCGATCTCTACGGTGAACAGATTATCGTGCTCGGAGAATTCGGAGGTTTGGGTTTACCACTCGAGGGTCATACCTGGCAGGAAAAGAATAATTGGGGGTATCAGAGTTTTGCCAACAGGGAAGAGTTGCTTGCGCGATACGAATCGTTTATGGACCGGATACCGAACCTGATTCGTCAGGGATTGTCCGCCGCTGTTTACACCCAGACCACAGACGTCGAGATTGAGGTTAACGGTCTGATGACTTATGACCGCCGGGTGGTTAAGATGCCTGAGGCCAGGCTGAAAAAAATCCACGATGGTTTTTATGAGCTGAGCGGCACGATCAGGTAGAGTCGTCAATCTGAGCGCTCATGTAAGGTTGACCACCACTTACCGATCGTTTGTGTCGATTTTTTCGTCGACCTTTGAAAAAACTCTGTCCTTGAAGAGACTGCTGATACTCGTTGCCGTCCTGTTTTTTCCTGATGCCGGCACGGCCCAGCCGCGTGACCCGGTAGCGTGGTTCAACAAACATTTCGTCAAATACGACAAAAATCTTTCGCGCGCCCTGGCCGCAGCCACAACAAAGCTCGATAGCGCGCTGGAACTCAACGATCCGGCGATGGAAGGCATGGCCAGAATGGAGTTGGGGTTCATTGAACTTCACCATACCCACGATTATGAAAAAGCCGTCGAATTTTTCATTCAGTCGCTGATCATCGCGGATTCGCTTGAGAGACGCGACGAGCAGATATTCGCTTACATAGCGCTTGCCTCGGTTTTCGAGGAGGTTGGGAATGCCGTGAAGAGTGAGGAATTGCTGGAACAAGCGCAAATGCTTAATCGCGGCCCCCAAAGTCCGCAGATCGAGGCCATCATTCTCAATCGCCTTGGCCGGATGAATGCCTTGCAGGGCAAGGTCGACGAAGCATTTAAGACGTATGAACTGGTGCTGAATCTGGTGGATGAGATCAACCTGCCCGTGCTGGAAGCCGAAGCGCTCCAGAACCTCGCACACCTTTACATCCGGCGCGGCGAATACGATCAAGCGCTTGCCAGGCACAAGCGTGCGCTCGCGATAAACCGCTCCATCGGAGACCGCATTGCAGAAGCCCGTGTGCTCAGTGACATCGGGGAACTGTATTTGTTAATGAAAAATCGCGAAAGAGCCTTTGCCAATCACGAGGCCGCACTCGAGATCAGGACAGCCCTTGGCGACCAGGAAGGTATTGCCAACTCGTACAACAACCTGGCAACGCTGTACTTCCAGGACAACGACTTTGACAAAGCGATGGCAAACCTGCGGTTGTCGTTGGCGGCAGCGCGCGAGTCCCAGGCGATGGAAGAAATCCGCAGAGCGCACGAATACCTGAGCTTGTGTTATGAGGCCAAAGGCGATTTTCGAAGTGCGCTGGAAAACAAGAAACAATTCATCGACATCAACGACTTCATCCAGCGCGAAAATACGGAACGACAACTGCTGGAGGCTCAAAGTCGCTATGTGATCGAGGGAAATCAGTTCCGAATCCGAAGCCTGGAATCCATTCGCGCCAAGCGGGAAGAGGAATTGCGCGAACAAAAGCGCTTCCGAGATTTCCTGATCGCCGTCACGGCCCTCAGTACGGTGATCATCTTTCTGATCGCGTACTTGTATTTTACTATCCGAAGATCGAGGCGAACACTTCAGGTTGCGCATGCCAGGGTCCAGGAACAAAACGTCCAGCTTCGCGACCTCAACGCGACCAAAGACAAGTTTTTCTCGATCATAAGTCACGACCTCAAAGGGCCATTGAACTCGTTGACCTCGTTCTCGTCGTTGCTCATCAATCACACCGAAAGTCTCACGCGCGACGAAATCAAGATGCTCGCCACCGACCTGGACAAGTCACTCAAGAACTTGTTTGCGCTTCTGGAAAACCTTCTGGAGTGGTCGCGCTCCCAGACCGGCAACATCGACTTCAAAGCCGAAAAATTCTCGATTGTAGCACTGCTCGAAGAAAATAAGACCCTGCTGGCCAATCAGGCGCAGAACAAGAACATCACGATCGAAAACACCAGCACCTCAGACATCGTGGTGCAAGCACACAAACACTCGACCAACACTGTTATTCGTAACCTGATCTCCAATGCGATAAAATTTACCGGCAAGGATGGCAGCATTACCGTCAAGGCTACAATGGCGGATGGCCACGCTGTCGTCTCAGTCACGGACAGCGGCGTAGGGATGACTGCGGAAATTGTCGCGCGACTCTTCCGTCTCGACGCCAAACATTCCACTCGCGGCACCGCTGACGAAAAAGGTACCGGCCTCGGACTCATCCTCTGTAAAGAGTTCGTCGAGAAAAACGGCGGGAGAATCTGGGTGGAGAGTACTCCCGGCGTTGGTAGCACATTCTACTTTACAGTGCCAGCGACCGTCAAGGCAGCCGTCACCCGATCATGAATCACGACGTTTCTTGCGCATGACTTTGTTGTGCGCTTTGATTATTATCCGCGCCGCGCGCTTTCTCTCCAACGCCTTGTTCACATCCGTGAGTGACGCCTGGTAGTCCATCTCGCGTCGCAGCTTCAGGTAATTGGCATAATGCTTTGCTGAGATCAGTCCGGATTCCACGGCCGACTTCACGGCGCAATCCTCCTCATGGGTATGCTGGCAGTCGGCATATCGACATCCTTGCGCGAGCTCAGTGATGTCGGAGAAAACGCTGTCGATGTTATCATCGGCGTCCCATGGCTGAAATTCTCGCATACCCGGCGTGTCGATGATGATGCCGCCATTTTCAAGGAAGATCATCTCACGCCGCGTCGTCGTGTGCTTCCCGCGCGAGTCGTTCTTTCGTACAGCAGACGTCTTTAGCACCTCGCTATTCAACAGACCGTTGATCAACGACGACTTTCCGACACCCGAGGAGCCGACAAAAGCAAATGTGGTAGCAGGAGTAATCCTGGCTTTGAGCTCGCCAATGCTGTCATTCAATGTGCTCGTCGCGATGACGTCGATGCCGGGAATACGCGTCCTCACTTCGGCAATCACGGCCGGGAGATTGCTGCAGAGATCGCTCTTGTTCAACACCACCACAGGCCTGATGTCGCGCATGGCCGTGAGGTAGCGCTCGAGCCTGGCGATGTTGAAATTGTCGTCGAGGCCCTGAACGATAAACACCACGTCGAGGTTGACGGCGATGATTTGTTCTGCTGTGCGCTTTCCAGCGACTTTTCGCGACAGGATAGATTGACGATTGAGCACCTGATGAATGATGGCGCGTCTGTCGTCCATCAGGGTCGTCACGACCCAATCACCAACTTTTGGGAGCTCGGCATCGGATTCAGCCCCGTATAACAATTTACCCATGACCTCGGCGATGTACTCACTCCCTCCGGAACGGACGCCGTAGTTGGTTTTGTTTTCATGTATGACACGGGCCACCTGGTAGTCGGGGACGGTGATGGCGTCTAGTTGTGATTCAAAGAATTTATTCCAGCCGAGGGCTGGTAGCGAGATGTTGTTCATTGTTGAAAACGATTTTTTTGGAAAAAAAATAATAGTGGTGTGAGTGACACCAGGAGGAGAAGCCGGTCCAATGAGGGACGGACTTCTAAGCGCAGGATCCCGCGAGGGGAGTGATCGTTTTCAGAGGCAATTACTGATGGGCGTAAAGTTACGAAAAAGTTTGATGTTTCATGATAAGTGTCCGGGTTGCGACGGAGATGGTCGCTTGCTAATGTTTAGAATAGACTAAATCGACGACCGGGTACTTTCACCGCAAAGGCGCCCTCCTACGTAGCCATCGCGCGTCGCGACCCTGAACTTCGGAGGGCAGGCTTCGGCGCAAAGGGCCGCAGAGGGAATGCTTCGCATTCCTAGATGCAAAATGCACGTCCCACCGTAGACTAAATTTTGACTGTGGACTTCTCGTCGTGTTCTCTGTGGTTCGTTGTGTTATGCCTTTTGAGACCCTCCATCCAAAACGGCGCTCGAAACTTGCGACGCAGACACTAAGTCACTATGGGCTTCCAGTATTAGCGCCGTGAACGTCGTGGTTCGCCGTGACCTTGCATTTCAGAGCCCTCAAAAAAACACAACACCGGACCCATGGACGATCACCCTTCAATGTCTGTGTGTTATCACACACCCTCTCTCTCGTAGTCTGCTCCCCCCGTTCGTCTTAATTCGATTGTATTAGTGTTGCCGAACTTCTATATTATCCTTCCTTAGACACCAAACTCGAAATCTACAAACCTAATTCAACAGTTATGGGCCGGAAAAAAATCAATCGCCGGGAATTCATCGGATCTGCAACTGCAGCCTCCCTGGCGTTCACCATTGTGCCCCGGCATGTCGTCGGTGGCGCGGGATTTATTGCTCCCAGCGACAAGCTCAACCTTGGTTATATCGGTTGCGGCACTCAGGGCCTCCGCGAGATGACTGACCTGATTTCCAACCCGAAAGTGCAGATCGTCTCCGTATGCGATCCCAACAAGAAGAGCACGAACTATATCGACTGGTCGCCAAACGGAATCCGCAATAACATCCGCGAAGCACTCGGCGACAATACGTGGGGAGAAGGATTGGACGGCATTCCCGGTGGACGCGACATCGGCCAGGAATTTGTCGAGAAATACTACGCTAAAAACAAGCCCTCAGGAAAATGGAAGGGCTGTACTTCATACGAAGACTTCCGCGAGATGCTCGAGAAGGAAACGGGTGTGGACACCGTTAAGATCATGACGCCAGACCATCTGCATGCCTACATCTCGATCGCGGCAATGAAAAAAGGCAAGAACGTGGCCATCCACAAACCGATTGCCAATCGCATGGCAGAAGTTCGCGCAGCATTGGCCGCCGCAAAAGACACCGGCGTCGGTACACACCTGCTCGCATGGAGCAAGCGACCCGGCAACGACCGTGTCAAGCAATGGATTGCTGAAGGCGCCATCGGCACGCTGAAAGAAATTCACAATTGGTCCTATCGCCCTGTTTGGCCACAATGGACAACCGCGCCCAAAGACACACCACCAGTGCCCGAAGGACTCAACTGGGATCTGTGGCTGGGTCCGGTGCCAGACCGTCCTTATCACCCCAACTACACCAATTGTGTCTTCCGCGGCTGGTACGACTTCGGCGGAGGTAGCATCGCCGACATGGGACATTACAGCCTGTGGCCTATGTTCATGACACTCGGTATCAATACAGCACCGCTGAGCGCGGAAGCGTACTACAACACTACCCGGACAGTCGTCGACCACGTAAGTCGCAATGTGGTCAACGATGTGGCCTTCCCTTATGCATCTATCATTCGTTTCAAGTTTCCCAAGCAGGAAACGCTGCCCGCTTTTGACTTGTTCTGGTATGATGGCGGGATGAAGCCGCACAATCCAGAGGAGATGGAGATCGATGGCAAGGATCTTCCTACAGAGGGGATGATGTTTGTCGGTGATAAAGGCAAGATCCTTGGTGGATTCCGCAATGAAGATCCCGTGCTTATCCCGGAGACAAGAATGAAGGACATCGCCGTCGAGCAGGAAGGACGCGACGACTCCGTCCGCAGTGAAGATGTATGGGTCGACGCCTTCCGTGAGAAAAAGCAGTCGCCGGGAAGTTTCCTTCTCGCCGGGCCCGTGTCTGAAACCATCAATCTCGCGGCCGTCGCGCTGCGAGCGAGGAAAAAGGTCATGTACGACGCTTCGAAGATGGAGATCACGAACGTGCCGGAAGCCAATCAGTTTCTGCGCCGCGAGTACCGGAAAGGCTGGGAAATAGTCTGACGCCGTAAGCCACCTATCATGTCAACGATCTCACGAAGGAATTTCATCGGGAGGAGTGCGGCCCTGGGGGCGTCGGCACTGATCGGTCCAGCCCTGTTACCTGAATTGCGAGCGCAAAACAAAATGACTATGACTAAAGATGACATTTCGCTGGCGCAGTGGGCGCTGGTCGACGAAATCCGCGCAGGAAAATGGAAGACCCTTGATTTTGCGAGAGTCGCGCGGGAAGACTTCGGACTCAACGGCATAGAATATGTCAACACACTCTTCGAGGTTACCACCGAAAGCTATTTGAAACAGCTGAAGACCAACGCTTCGGACCACGGAGTAACAAGCGTATTGATCATGTGCGACGCGGAAGGCGATGGCGCAATGCCCACACCGGAGGGAAGGAAGCAATTTGTCATCAACCACCGCAAGTGGATCGATGCCGCTCAATACCTGGGTTGCCACGCCATTCGCACGAATTGCCGCGGTCCCGAAAACGCCGACAAGGGAGAAGCGCTGAAATGGGCGACCGAAACGTATCACATGTTGCTGGAGTACGCCGCTCCCGCAGACATCAGCGTCGTCATCGAGAACCACGGTGGTGTTTCCAATGATCCCGACTGGATGGTGTCGCTCGTCAAAGCTGTCAATCATCCAAAATTCGGAACCTATCCCGATTGGCGCAGACCCTCCGACGACTTCGACAACGTGGAATATCTTCGGAAGACCCTGCCCTATGCCAAGGGAATGTCGTATCGCAATCAGCCCACCGAGGAGCTTTCGGCTAAAATGATCAGGATGGCAAAGGAGGGAGGATACTCGGGGTGGTATGGGATTGAGTCGTCGGGGAGGGAGGAGATCAGGAGAGGAAAAGAGCTCTTAAATAAGTATCTACTTGGTAATGGATAGTTGGCGGTTGGGTATTGGCTGTTGGCAG
>CAZLWX010000001.1:85141-100697 GCA_964563295.1 uncultured Roseivirgaceae bacterium
TGGCAGTTTGGAGTTAGCTACAGGTTCCTGCGCGTGGGTCCCTTTAGGGAATAAAGGGCGCGCGATGGATGGATAGTCGTCGGGGAGAGAGGAGATCAGGAGAGGAAAAGAGCTCTTGAATAAGTATCTACTTGGTAATGGATAGTTGGCGGTTGGGTATTGGCTGTTGGCAGTTTGGAGTTAGCTACAGGTTCCTGCGCGTGGGTCCCTTTAGGGAATAAAAGGGCGCGCGTTGGACGGATAGGCTCGCTATGAAGATTACCACTATCATATTCTTGCTTTCAACTTTGCTCGTCAGCTGCAAAGAGCTCGACGAATTGCTGACCTTCACCATCACCGACCAGGTCGGCTTCACCATCGAAAGCACTTCCCCCCTCGATCTCCCGCTGAATATCCCCACGCCCGACGTGACCACGAACTCTCAACAGAAGTTCGAGAACAATAACACCACAGCCGCGCTGGTAAAGGATATCCGGATGGACAACCTCACGCTGACCATAACAGATCCGACCGGCAAGACATTCAGTTTCCTGAAATCCATTCACCTCTATATCTCGACGAACAACTCCGACGAGATCGAGCTGGCCTATCACGACAATGTTCCCGCCGATGTCTCTACCGTTGCGCTCATTACCACCAGCGAAAAACTCGACGCCTACGTCAAATCTTCCTCCTATCGGCTACGGACGAGCGTTGTTACCCGCGAGGCGTTGGGAGAACCCGTCGACGTGCAGGCGGACTTGAAGTTTAAGGTTACAGCGAATGCGGCGGACTAGTAAATAATTCCTGGTTCCTGGTTCCTGGTTCCTGGTTTCTGGTTTCTGGTTTCTGGTTCATAGTTCCTGGTTCCTCCATTGTACTCTCCTGAATGCGGTTGATCCCCTTTGGGGAATAGAAGGGCGCGGGCGGGTTTCAAAAAATGCACTGAATTTTCGAATTTGACGGAGTAGTTGCACCTTCGTAAGTGCAAATCCTTAAATCCCTCGCCACCATAATCGTCGCCATCTACGGCGTTGTTGTTATCCTGCTCTACCTCTTGCAGACACGCCTGATCTTCTATCCGGGAAAGCTATCGAAGGACTTTCGCTTCAATCTCGAAGCCAACGCTGAAGAAGTCTTTGCACCCACTTCCGACGCGGAAACAATCCACGGCCTGTTTTATCAGGGAACACGCGACGAGGTCATCCTTTACTTTCACGGTAACGCCGGCGACCTCAGCGGGTGGCAGTTCGTGTCGGACGACTTCACCCCTTACGGGTACGATTTCTTCATCATCGACTATCGCGGCTACGGAAAAAGCACCGGAACCATTTCCGAAGAGGGATTTTGTCGCGATGCAGAAGCTGCCTGGAAATTCCTGGTCGATGAAAAACAATATCGCCCTGATCAAATTATTATTTACGGACGCTCCATCGGCACGGGAGTTGCCGTCGATCTTGCCGCGCGTCATCGCTGCAAGGGGCTGGTGTTGGAAGCGCCGTACACCTCCCTGAAATCCCTGGCTGACGAGAAATTCCCCATGCTTTTCGCGGGCACCTTGACACGCTATCGCTTCGACAACCTCTCCAAGATCAACAACGTCAAATGTCCGATCGTCATGTTACACGGCAATCGCGACACCCTGATCCCGCCATCGCATACGCAGCGCCTCTTTGATCAATTCGAAGGCAAGAAGAAAATGATCATCTTCGAGGGAGGAGCACACAATGATCTTAATTCGTATAAAGAACACGAGTACTTCCTGCGGGAAATTCTACCAACCTTCTTCGAACCCGCGGACTAGTGCCGCGTTCCAGGTTCCTGGTTCCGGGTTAAGCACTAAATCAATTTCGCCGTGGACGCCGTGGACGCCGTGACCTTACCTTTTGAGCCCATGGATCATTGGCAGGATCTCGCCTTACAACAAATGATTATTAAGCGCGATCTGCACCAAATGCCCGGTGCTGGTAGCGCCCGTCTTCCGAAGAATGTTCTTCCGGTGCGTTTTTACGGTGTGCTCGGCAATGAAAAGCTTTTCGGCAATCTGTCCACTGGTAAGTCCTTCGGCGAGCAACTTGATAATCTGGATTTCACGCTGGCTCAGCTTATATTGGAAAATCGTACTCTTATCCTCCGTAAACGTCTGGATCAAATCATAATATGACTTACCACTGAACACTCTCAGAATCGCATCTCCCAACTCCTTCCCGCTGTTGGTCTTCAGCAGGCACCCATCAACGCCAATCTTGATAATCTCTTCGACAAATGACTTCTGTGCGTACATGGTCAGGATTACAATCCTCACCTCAGGACGCGTTGACTTCAAACGACGTGCACACGTAAGGCCGTCCATTACCGGCATATTGATATCGAGCACCACTACGTCAACGGGATTATCCCTTACAAAATCCAACACCTCCTGGCCGTTTCGCGCTTCTCCGCACACGTCAATCTCCTCATAGCTCTTCAACACGGCTCTGAGTCCCTCCAGCACCATGGTGTGATCGTCCGCGAGTAATGTTCGTATTCGCGTCATATCAACGGGATTTCAAATGCTGCGGAAAAACCACTTTTTGATTTCTCCCCGAATGTGTAATGCGCACGGATCTTTTCCGCACGAGCGTAAATGTTGCGCAGGCCCATCCCCCGGTGGTCGTCAGCCACCGAAAAGCCTACGCCGTTGTCTTCATAGATGAAACTGATGCACTCTTTATTCAGTTGCGTAAGGTCGATGGTGATCTTCGACGCCCTCGCGTGCTTCAAGGTGTTGTTGATCAATTCCTGAATGATACGATAGAGGTTGAAGCTTGTTTCATGAGATATCTCATCCTGGATGTCGATATGTGATTCGATTGCGATAGCATTTGACGCATTGACCGCCTGGATGAGGTCACGAACCGAAGCTTCAAAACCGAAGTGCCGCAGTTCACGCGAATCCAGTTTGTGCGAGATCTTGCGCGTCTCTGATGTTGCCTGGTCTGCCATCTCGATGATCTTGTTTTCCAGCGCCGGGCGTTCATCCGGGGTCGAGCGCTTCAGGGAGTGGACATAGAGAGAAAGGGTAACCAGTATACTGCCCAGGTTGTCATGAAGTTCTTCGGCAATTCGCTGGCGCTCCATTTCCTGTCCCTCCAGCAATGCGTAGGCCGACTTCAATTCCTGCTTGCCCAGCAGGTTTTCGATTTCCTGGTATGCAATCTTTCGTTTGATCAGCTTCCGCTGATAGACGTATACAAACGTGATCACCGACGTGGCGAGTAGCAGCATGCCCGCGGTACCAAACAGCAGTGTGATGTACGAGCCTATTTCGCGGGAATCCTCCATAGTCCAACAGCGAGCAGTAAGTTCTTCATGATATTCGATGCATTGTGCAGCAACCACGGCATAGGTCCCGACAGAATTTCGCGGCTCAGGATAAAGGAAAAGAAGGCACCGGAAAAATACGTCAGGATAGCCACATTGAACCAGAACAAGGGTGAGCGATCAATAAAAATATCTTCCTCCCGGGAATAGAATTCGTAAAACACCGTGATCGCAAGCGAGATCATGACCAGGCATTCAACGGACCGGCCGTAGGTGTTGAAGATGTCGCGCTCCCAATATAGAGAGTTTACAACATAAAAGACAAGATAGGCAATGGTGACGACGCGGATCGTCTTCTTGCCATTCTCGATCACTAATCCATAAAAGTACAACAACACGGCAGCCTCGAGGAATCCGTAACCATGCAAGAAGAAATAATTTCTGCCTTGTATAACATAACGCGCAAGCAGATCGGTAGCGAACGACAGACAGATAAAGATCACGATGATCCCCTGGTAACGGTTCAGCTTCTTCCAGGTAAAAAGCAGCGGAATCGCCGCGGAGTAAATGGAACCGTACCAGAGGAGATAGTCTATCGGCCGCATTGACGATCAGTTGCACATGTCAGGACAAGGGGAAGAAGTGTTGAGGAAAAGCTCGGGCTCACCCAGACTCTTATACAAGCTACTGTCAGTACCAGGATCACCTATCGTAAATGTGTTTTTCCCATTTTTCCCGACCGGGCTCATAATCAAATCGAAGTGCTCCTTTGTGGTTCCCAGCGAATCGACGACGGTCTCGTTAAGGACCAGGAAAACTCTGACTCCGTGGATGGAATCCTCGCGGTGTCCACTGGTGTACGAATCATAGCGGGCAACAAGGTCACGCATCTGGTCCATGCCGAATAAGAAGGCATAGGGATGTTTTGAGAGGAGTGAGTCGCGTTTCCTCATTTGCCTGTATCTGTCAGCACCAAGAATCAACTTGTACAGCTTAACAAATTTGCCTCGTTGCCTGACAGGACCCTTCGGTCTTTGCCAATAAGCAACGAGAGCGGGGTCGATGGACTCGCCACCGCTGTCCAATGGAGCCGAGCTGATGCGGGGAGACCCGCCATTACCGTAGTCGCCATGGTGCGGTATACATACGGCGACGATAAAGACAAACGCGGCAGCCAGAAGCAAGCCAAGCACAGTACTTAAGACCTTGTAGTTCATAGGTAGGTGGGGTTAGGTGTTGAATTTGGAAAATTTAGTCGAAAGTACCCGCACACTCATCATAAATAAATACCTATCGGGTGGTATTTGAGGCCCGTGCCTCAACCATTCCGTTGTACACAGGCTGCCCTCGCCTGTTGTTTAAGTGAATGCCTCCCACTGGGTATCGACTTCATTCGATTCAGCAGGTAAGTTTGAATAAAAAAGTAACCCCTTCGCTTATGAAAAATTTGTTTGGACAACTCGCAAAGAACCTGCTGCTGCTCATGCTGGCAGGTACATCGGCACATCACATGTTCGCCATCGATCCGTCTACCCCTTACACATTGACAAAGGCTGATGGCACCGTGCTGGGCCGTTATGAAGTTAACAGCGGACCGTATTTTATCCGGGGTCAGCAAGGCATCCTGTCATTCTATTTTGAAGACCCGACTTACCGGGTATCGCTCGACACGGAGTTGTCGGATCTCGTCTGCGGTGGCAACAAGATCGCGTGGACGCCACCCGAGGAAATTGTTTCGGAGACCATACGGTTGACCATCACTGGAAAGGTCGCGGGCAAGGATACAACGATCGTGTCTGGAATGTTGTTCACCTTGCCTTTAAGACCAAACCAGCCACCCCGGTTGAAGATTGGCACAAACCGGGTCGACATCCCCCACACGATAGGCACCACCACAGAGATCAAGCTGTCAGACTATATCGTCGACGACGACAACGACCCTTTAAACTATGTGTGGATCACTCGTCCCGCAAACTATCCCGACGTAAGCAGCGATGGCACGATCAAGCTCCCCGCAACATTTTCCGTTCCACCGTCCAAGAAACAGGATACGGGCGTACTTTCAATCACAGATAAGCTGACGCCAATAAATTTTGAAATCAACGTCACCTACAACCCCATTATTGAAGAACCCAAGTTCACCGTACCCAATCCAGGAGGAAAGATTGTCGTGGGTGAGTTGTATGAAGAGTCTGCGCTTGTGGCCTACGCTATTGAGGCGTATGACGCCCATAATCGTTCGAACAAAGTCACCATCAGCATCGCAGGAGAGTCGTACGGGTTGACCTACGATGACGGCAAGCTTCAGGGAGTCATCAGTTATGACGCTGTTGCCGATGGTACACCCGACGAGCTGATTGAGAAGCCTGTCGATCGTGAGATAACGCTTCTGGCAACCTCACCAGAGACAAATCGGCAATCGCAGGTCAAAATCATCTTCAAGGTCAAAAACAAGGCACGTCCAACCCAAGTCAAAACCTATCATCTCTATAAGCAAGACGTGGACAGCGCGACGGTTGAATACCGAAAATTGGCTTTGGAGAAATGGGCCATCATCTGGGCTGATGTCAACAAGATCAAACGTCGCGATCAGGTTGTGAACGCTATCAACTTGACGTTGGCAACGCAGGGTGGCATTAGTGCCGTGTTCGGAGCAACTGCACCAATCGCAGCGATCTCAAGCGGACTAACCCTGGTAAACGGGATTATTCAAAGCAACTTGAGCAGACGTGAAGAACAAGTTGGAACGAACATTAAAATTCTAACGGAGGCCGTTACGGCGATAAAGGCGCCAATCGCCGAATATCTGGACAACTACCCAGCCCATCCAGAGCCACATCAAAGACTGCTAACCTATGGCGCGCTCAATACCATGGACAAGAAAACCAGGACGATCCGCGATGGCCTGCACGAGTTTAAAAAGAAATTGGCGCCGATTGTGCCTGTCTTTAGATAAGTATCACTCATTCGAAAGAATTTGCGATTTGGAATGTGTAATGTGAAACCTTGAGGCCACCGAAGAGCAAGATCGGCACGGCTCGGGGTTTCACGTTTAACACCCTTTATGCCTCCGGCATGGGTATCTGGTCCAGAACCGCCATCCGCAACTTTTTCTCTCAAAGTCACGTACCTATCGTCGCTGGATTGCGTGTAGCCCGCTATCCCTTAAAAAATTCTTAAAATCCCTGTGGCCGAACAGTAAAAAATCGCGGACTTGTCGGGATAATGTTCTTTACCTACTTTTGTTGCCCTAATGACAAAGTTGCTCATCCGATCATTATTCCTACTCTCCCTGCTGGGATGGAGCCAGGATCTGGCAGGATGTCAACCTACCCCCACTCCAATAACGTTCACTGACCTCACGGTCGAGAGCCAGGAATGTCAGGATACCAGCATTCACGCGCTCCTTAGCGAACGTTCGTCTTCCCCGCGACACCACGCCTCCTCGCTCCCGACTATTGCCGAAACCACCGAAGCGGCGGGCAAGAACCAGCTTTTATCCCCGAAAAAGAAAGTCGAACGTATCGGTGGCCCGTCATGGTTCTACGACGGTGCGACCCCCGGTTACACGTTCGTCTACTATGATGTTCCGGAAGGTGACTTCTACGTAACCTCCGACACCGGACGATTCCTCCGTTTAAGAGTACTACTGATCTGATTCTCACAGCGTCAGCTCACGCAACGGCCTACATCGCGTAACGATGCTACCGGGGCCTTGCGCCCTCATTATTCGAACACTCCATTTCAACTTTTTTATATGATCAAGATGAACAATCTCAAGCTCATCATTATGCTCGCAGTAGTTGCGGCCTCGCTATCGCTGTCCGGTTGCCAGTCCGGAAAGGGAAACGACATCGAGGAAACCACCAGGTTTCTAGTGACGACGCCCGTCCGGATGGACACTTCACTGACTCGTGAATACGTCTGCCAGATCCACTCCATCCGCCACATTGAGGTGCGCGCTTTGGAAAAAGGGTACCTGCAAACTATTTATATTGACGAAGGCCAGTTCGTCAAGCAAGGACAACCTCTCTTCAAGATCATGCCCCGGATTTACGAGGCTGAACTTCAGCGCGCGCAAGCAGAGGTGAACTTCGCTCAGATTGAATACGAAAACACAAGGCAGCTCGCCGACAGTAACATCGTGGCTCCAAACGAGCTGGCGATGGCCAAAGCAAAATTTGACAAGGCCAAGGCGGAGCTTGCACTGGCGCAGGTGCACCTTCAGTTCACTGAAATCCGCGCTCCGTTCGATGGAATCATTGACCGCCTGCTCGTCAGGATAGGGAGTCTCGTCGACGAGGGAGAATTGCTCACGCATCTTTCCGACAACAGCAAAATGTGGGTGTACTTTAACGTCCCCGAAGTCGAATATCTCGAGTATAAATCGACGGTCGCAAAAGACAGCGCGCTGCAAGTCACACTCCGCATGGCGAATGGTAAGAAATTCCCATACCCCGGTGTCGTCGAAACGATCCAGGCCGACTTCAACAACGAAACCGGCAACATCGCCTTTCGCGCCACCTTTCCAAATCCAAAGGGACTCCTTCGACACGGCGAAACCGGAAACATCGAAGTCAGCAACCCCCTCAACGATGCCCTCCTGGTCCCTCAAAAGGCTACTTTCGAGGTCCTGGAAAAGAAGTTCGCGTTTGTGGTCGATGAAAACAACGTCGTCAAGACGCGCGAAATCACCATCGGCGCTGAAATGGAAGATTTGTACGTGGTCACCGCAGGACTTTCAGAGAAGGACAAGATACTCCTGGAAGGATTGCGCAAGGTGCAAAACAACGACAAGATCGACTACAAGTTTGAAGAGCCAAAAGAAACAATTGCCCACCTGAAAGTATACGCTGAATAAGCGTGACTTAAAAAAATTTCCAATATGTTCAACCGATTTATTCACAGGCCGGTCCTGTCGATAGTGATCTCAATTGCGATCATGTTGATGGGCTTCCTGGCCATCTATACACTTCCGATATCACAGTTTCCGAGTATCGCTCCACCCACGGTGCACGTCTTTATCGCCTACCCGGGAGCGAGTGCAGATGTCCTCGTCCAGTCCGTTCTAATCCCTCTTGAACGGTCTATCAATGGTACGCCGGGAATGCGTTACATGACTTCCGATGCAACAAGTGCGGGGGAAGCCACCATCACCGTGGTCTTCGACCTGGAGACCGACGCCAGCATTGCCGTGGTCAACATCAAGAACAGGATTGAGCAAGTCGTCAACCGCCTGCCTCCGCTCGTACAACGCGAAGGCTTGATCGTAACGCCATTGCAGCCGAACATGCTCATGTACGTCAACCTGTACAGTCGTGATGAAAAAGCTGACGAAAAATTCCTGTACAACTTCGCCAGCGTCAACATCCTTCCGGAGGTACAGCGACTCAAAGGTGTAGGGCGAACGCTAATCCTCGGAAGCCGGCAATACGCTATGCGTATCTGGCTGAAGCCCGACCGCATGCGCGCATACAATGTCTCCGCCGACGAAATCATGGAGGCCCTCGGTGAACAAAGCGTCATCGGGTCGCCAGGAAGACTAGGCCGGGCAGACGGCAAGAAGTCGCAGTCGTTGGAATACGTGCTCACTTACAAGGGTCGATACAACGAGCCCGAGGAATACGAGAATGTTATCATCCGCGCTAACCCGGAAGGTGAACTACTTCGGTTGAAGGACGTCGCCGAAGTGGAGTTCGGGAGTGAGTTCTACGATATCTACTCCAAGCTCGACAAACATCCGTCAGCGGCTATCACCATCAAACAAAACTATGGTAGCAACGCCAGCGACGTCATCGCACGCGTAAAGGAAAAACTGGAAGAGATCAAGGCCGAGCGCTTTCCCCCGGGAATGGATTATGAGATCAGCTACGATGTCTCCAACTTCCTGAATGCTTCCATCGAAAAGGTTGTACATACCCTGGCTGAGGCATTCGTCCTTGTGGCGATCGTGGTGTTTATCTTCCTTGGCGACTGGCGTTCAACCCTGATTCCGACCCTCGCGGTGCCGGTTTCACTTGTGGGAACATTCGTGTTTATGCAGTTCTTCGGGCTAAGCATAAACATGATTACGCTATTCGCCCTCGTGCTTGCCATTGGTATTGTGGTGGACAACGCGATTGTGGTGGTGGAAGCGGTCCACGCGAAGATGGAAGCCGAACACTTGTCGCCATACAAAGCCACCAAGCGAGTCGTTCATGAGATCAGCGGTGCCATTATCGCCATCACACTCGTGATGACGGCCGTGTTTGTACCGGTGTCATTCATGTCGGGACCTGTGGGTATTTTTTACCGGCAGTTTTCCATCACCATGGCTACGGCTATCGTGCTCTCCGGACTTGTTGCCCTCACGCTGACACCTGTCCTCTGTGCGATGTTGCTGAAGAGCCCCCATGATCATAAGCGCGGTAAGAATTTACTGACCAGATTCCTCGACGGCTTTAACAATATGTTCGAAAGGCTGACGGGGCGTTACGTTGCCCTGCTTCGAAAGATCGTCGACCGGAAAACAGTCACCTTTGGGATGCTTATCGCTTTCTGCGCCGTGATCTGGGTAACCAGCCAGAGTCTTCCTTCGGGCTTTATTCCCGCTGAAGACCAGGGGATGATCTACGCCATCATCCAAACCCCTCCCGGTGCCACGCTGGAACGTACCAACGACATTGCCCACAAGCTGCTGAATATCGCGGAGGAAGTTGAAGGCATCGAGTCAGTGTCGTCGTTGGCAGGATATGAAGTGCTCACGGAAGGGCGCGGATCGAACGCCGGTACGTGTCTTATTAATCTCAAGAACTGGTCTGACCGCAAGCACACCGCCGAAGAAATCATCGCAGAACTCGAAGAACGCACCCGCGACATTCCAGGCGCCGTCATCGAATTTTTCCAGCCACCGGCAGTTCCGGGATATGGAGCGGCTGGAGGGTTTGCGCTCAGGCTTCTCGACAAGACGAATAGCGGCGACTACAAGGCATTCGAGAAAGTGAATTCCGAATTTATGGATGCCCTCCGGAAGCGAAAAGAGCTTAGGGGTCTGTTCACCTTTTTCGCGGCCAACTATCCGCAGTATGAGTTGATCATCGACAACCAGGCAGCGATGCAGAAAGGTGTATCGATCGGCAATGCGCTCGACAACCTCAACATCCTGATCGGAAGCACGTACGAACTGGGTTTCGTGCGCTTCGGCACGTTCTACAAAGTATTCGTTCAGGCCCACCCGGGCTATCGCCGGATTCCGGATGACCTCATGAACCTCTACGTGAAGAATAAATACGATGAGATGGTTCCCTACTCGTCATTCATGAAGATGGTCAAGAAACAAGGGTTGAACGAGATCACGAGGTACAATATGTACACCTCAGCGGCCATCAATGGTTCTCCCGCCGAGGGCTACAGCTCCGGTGAAGCCATACGGGCAATACAAGAGGTCGCGCAAAACACGTTGCCTCGCGGATATGATATCGACTGGTCCGGACTGGCCAGGGATGAAGTGGCGCGCGGAAATGAGTCAATCTACATCTTCGCCATTGTGCTCACATTCGTGTACCTGGTGCTCGCCGCGCAATACGAAAGCTTTGTTCTGCCACTAGCGGTTGTGCTCTCACTGCCGGCGGGTGTGTTTGGTTCGTTCCTGCTCTTGAAGGCCATGGGACTTGCGAACGACATCTACGCGCAGGTGGGATTGATCATGCTGGTCGGGTTGTTGGGAAAGAACGCGATTCTTATCGTCGAGTTCGCGGTCCAGAAACACCGGCAGG
Organism: uncultured Roseivirgaceae bacterium; assembly: GCA_964563295.1. Lineage (GTDB taxonomy): Bacteria > Bacteroidota > Bacteroidia > Cytophagales > Cyclobacteriaceae > Chryseosolibacter. Next base: position 96,178 of record CAZLWX010000001.1, read on the forward strand.
GGATGACCGTCCTGGAAGGAGCGATCGAAGGCGCGAAGGTGCGCTTCCGACCCATCCTGATGACCTCATTCGCGTTCATCGCCGGCCTGGTGCCCCTGGTAATTGCCACGGGTCCCGGCGCCATTGGTAACCGTACCATCGGAGCCTCATCGCTTGGCGGCATGTTGCTGGGAACTGTGTTCGGCGTTATTGTCGTGCCGGGTCTCTACTACGTGTGTGGAAAACTGGTCGAGAACCGCGACCTGATCCACGATGAAGACGAGAACCCATTGAGCGAAGAATTTGCTCCCGAAGAAGAAGTGGATGATGTAACCGAAAACATGACCAGCAATGCGTAAGAATATTTTTTATAAAGGACTGATAATAATTTTCGCCGCCGCAGCCGTCTCATCTTGCGCCCCGGAACTGCTCCAGAAGACACCGCGCAACCAGTTACCCGAGGCATACACGAGTTCGACTGATACGGCAAACACTGCGACAGTCAACTGGCGCGACTTCTTTAACGATCCCTACCTCGTCAGCTTGATCGACACGGCGTTGAAGAACAACCAGGAGTTGAACATCACCATGCAGGAGATCGAGATCGCGCGCAACGAAGCGCGTGCGAGAAAGGGTGAATATTTGCCTTTCGTAGATCTGATGGCCGGAGCCGAAGTAGAAAAAGTCGGGCATTACACACACCAGGGTGCTAGTGACGCCACGACCGAGTTTGAGCCGGGCAAGAAAATGCCGGAGCCACTGCAAGACTACCTCCTGGGCGCGTTTGCCTCCTGGGAGGTAGACATCTGGCATAAGTTGCGCAACGCGAGAAAGTCGGCAGTGTTCCGCTACCTGTCAACGATACAGGGAAAGAATTTCATGGTCACCAACATCGTCGCCGAGATCGCGAACTCCTATTATGAGCTCATCGCCCTCGACAACCAATTGGAGATCCTCCGTCGGAACATTGACATCCAGCGCGACGCCCTGGCGATTGTGAGATTGCAAAAGTCCGCCGCGCGGGTTACCGAACTTCCCGTCCGCAAGTTTGAAGCTGAGGTGTTGAAGAACCAGAGCAGTCAATATTACCTGCGCCAGCAAATCATCGAGGTAGAGAACAGGATCAATTTCCTGGTCGGAAGATTTCCGCAGCACGTGCCCCGGAGTTCTGACTTCGGAAGCGCGCTCCCTGGTCAGCTCAGTGCCGGTATTCCGGCACAACTGTTGGACAACCGTCCCGACATCCGGCAGGCATCGCTCGACATGGAGGCAGCCAACCTGGATGTGAAGGTTGCGCGCGCAAGCTTCTACCCACGACTCGGCATCAGAGCCGGCGTGGGCCTGGAGGCATTCAACCCGACGTTCCTCACCCGGACACCCGAGTCTTTGTTGTATAACCTTGCCGGCGATCTGGCTCAACCGCTCGTAAACAGAAATGCGATCAAAGCAGAATATCGCAGTGCGAACGCGAGGCAGTTGCAATCGGTGTATAATTATGAGCGCTCTGTGCTGAACGCGTTCATTGAAGTCAACAATGAGATGTCGCAAATCGACAACCTTCAGCGCAGTATTGAGTTAAAGTCTCAGCAGGTCACGGCTTTAACGGACGCGATCACGATCTCGGTGAACCTGTTCAAGTCCGCGCGCGCCGACTACATGGAAGTGCTGATGACCCAGCGAGATGCCCTCGAGTCGACGTTCGAACTCGTGGAAACGCGCCGCGAGCAGATGGGAGCGAAGGTGAATCTGTATAGGGCCCTAGGGGGAGGGTGGAAATAGGTTGCAGGTTGCAGGGTGCAAGTTACAGGTTGCAGGTTGCAGGGTGCAAGTTACAGGTCGGCCAAACCAAAATCAGACTGTGTAAGTCGCCAGTTGCTCCCGAGGCATCGGGACCTGTCACCAGGCTTTGGAATGGCCCGCTATTTTGCGCGCCCCCAAAGTCCCCTTTTGCGCAACCGCTCTTGCGGTCATTACATCACAAAGACTGGTGACAGGGAACTGGTGACTGGCAACATACACGCACCGTCTTAGTGCCGGAACCAGGAACCCGGAACCAGGAACGCGGAACTAGAACTCCCGGGTTAAGACATGGTCATTGAAAAGAATGCGAATCGATGTAGCGATTCCGACCAGATTTCAAACAAGTTCCAGTAACCAAATCACAAATTCCAATTAAATCCCAAATTCAAAATTTCAATGACCAATCAGAACTTCGAATCAGTCAGCCTTTTTTGGATTTTTGGATATTGAATTTTGGAATTTAATTGGAATTTGGTGCTTGGGATTTGGAATTTCTTACATCTCCCCTCCCGGCTCGACATACCACCCGTAATCCGATGAAAGAATATTGAGTTTCTCAATGTACTCCCCCGTCGGCGGCCCGACGAATTCTCCCGTGGGCCCGACTCCACCGGCGTCGAGTGTGAATCGACCTCCGGTGATGTTCTTCCTTACGGCATTCCAATAGATATTGTCGATGATACCATTGACAGCGGATGTGGAGAGGCTGACGGATCCATTCAGGTCTACCAGGCTGATGCCATGAGTGCGGGAGAGTACAACATTTTGCAGTTTCATGTTATTGTCCAGGCCAATGGAAGTGAGCTTTCGATTGTGAAAGAGATCGATTGTCGTGAAGTCATTGAAGCCCATGAAAAATGATTCGAGGTTTCGCAGTCCGTCGACATTGATCGCGGTAGCGCCCAGTACATCGTAGGATGAGTTTTCGAGTGCTGTGATCTTATCGAGGTCGCCGGTAACAGAAATCACATACTCCACATCTTCGGGATAAAAATGTGAGAGTGACGCGGCGTAACCGGCAATGGCTTGTTCAAATGTGTATGATGTTGTAGTTCCATCACCCCAGTCCACCACAACTTCGGCAGGCTCCGGAGAAACCAGTCTGAGTTCCACGGGCGCTTCGGTGACGTTCGTGCTGGGTACAGCGACAATCGTAAACGATCTCGTGTTTCTTCTTCCGGCGCTGTTGGCTTCATCAGCGCGTTGAACAGGTTCATCGAGCAGCGAGGAGTCGCTGCAAGCGAAAGCAAATGCGATCAGCAAAAGGGCGGTTGTTCGGTTGAGTGTGTGTTTCATGGGAATTGTTTTTCAGGTGGGGGGTATTATTCTTGTGCCGTCCAGGTTGCAAGTTGCAGGTTACAGGTCAGCACTTCTTCGAGGATTAGACTGTGTTAAGTCACCTGTCACCCAGTCGCCGGTCACCAGTCACCAGGCTTCGCGTTATAATGACCGGGAGACGGATTGCACGAATCCAGATTGGCGCCTCCCCACCCAGCCCCAGCGGGGCGACATATCGGTAACCCAGGGTGAGCGCAGCGAAACCCTGGGTTACAACTAGCAACAAAATCCCTCGCGCCATGCACTGTAACCAAGGAAGGTGATGCAGTATCTGGCGCGGAACATACGCAAGTTGATCGAGCATGAGTCTCTCTCCTTTGGTCGGGTCGCTGTACAAATAGCGGACGCTGCAACGAGGGTCTCATCGCACTTCAGCGGTCCGCGTTTCATCGCCAGGGGAATCACGATCTCTTCCTGGATGTCTTCCTTCCCTTCCGGGATTTGCGTCCAGTCTTTTTCGAACTCTTCTTCGACCCCTTCTTCGGCGCCTTCGCTCCCTTCTTTCTCGCCTCCGATAACCCGATCGCGATCGCCTGCTTGCGGCTCTTCACCTTCTTGCCAGACCCCGACCTCAACGTTCCTTTCTTCTTCCTGCGCATCGCGCTCTTGACACCCTTCCGCGCTCCTTTTGAATATTTTGCCATAACGATTTTTTTAACTCCCTCCATACCGAAAAACATCGTTCCGCCGCCCAATACCACCTGCTTCGTGCGGGCACTAATGTTTTACAATCATCGTCATGTTAAGTACACCGCAGCTGCTGAAAGAATCCACTCCCCTCAAGCGATCAGCCGACCTTGATCCCCTGATCGAGAAGACGAAAAATGCAGAGTATGTCCTGCTCGGTGAAGCCTCTCACGGGACACACGAGTACTACACCTGGCGCACAGCCATCACCAAGCGACTGATCGTTGAAAACGGATTCTCCTTTATTGCCGTCGAGGGCGACTGGCCGGACTGCTACGGAATCAACCGCTACGTCAAAGGTTTTAACGACCATGGCAACACCGCTGTCGAAGTTCTCAAGCAGTTCAAGCGGTGGCCAACGTGGATGTGGGCGAATTGGGAAGTCGCCGCGTTGATGGAATGGCTGCGCGAACACAACAAGACGCTTCCTCCAGGCAAAAAGATTGGCTTCTACGGACTCGATGTCTACAGTCTTTGGGAGTCGATGGACGTTATCGTCAACTACCTCCGCAAAGAAGATCCCCGCGCGGCGAAGCTGGCCATCGATGCTGTTCGGTGTTTTGAACCTTACGAAGAAGGACATGACTATGCCAAGGCGTTACTCAACCTTTCTGCCCATTGCGCGGATGAAGTAGTGCGACTACTTGGAGCCGTGAAATCGCGATCGCGCCACTACGACCACGACCCCGAGGCAGCACTCAATGCCGAAATGAATA
>CAZLWX010000002.1:0-26349 GCA_964563295.1 uncultured Roseivirgaceae bacterium
TGGACGCCAACAAGTTCTTTTTTACGCGCCTGCAATATGAATCCGGTGATTGGGATGTTGACCAACGCATGCCGTCCAACCTTCTCAACAGCCTCATCGAGTACACGACGTTGAAAGTCGACACGCAGGAAAACATTATTCCCCTTTCCAGTGCTGAAATCTTTCGTTGCCCCTTTTGTTATCTCAGTGGACATAAACTGGTAGAATTTACCTCGGAAGAGCGCGAGAATTTCTCCCGTTATGTGAACAACGGAGGCTTTGTTTTCGTCGACGACTGCAACCACGACATCGATGGCCTGTTTGCGAAATCATTCGAAGCCCAAATGGAACAGCTCTTCGGCGCGCGCGGGTTGAACAAAATTCCAAACAACCACTCGATGTATTCCATCTTCTTTTCGTTCGACGGACCGCCGGCAACAAGCCAGGAACTCAACGGATGGGGTGATGACCTCGTCCATGATTATTTAAAAGCAGTTGAAATTGACAATAGAATCGCGGTGCTGTACAGTAATAAGGATTACGGGTGCGAGTGGGATTATGATTTCCGGAATAAACGATTTTACCGGAATGATAATACCCGCTTCGGCGTAAACATAGTCATGTATGCGCTTACGCGATAATGATAAGAAGCTATGGATACAGAATTGACCAGCATAGAACGATCCGTCCAATCCGTTATTGGGAAACTGCAATCCCTTAAGCACGAGATCAGGAAAGTAATCGTCGGGCAGGAGGACACGATCGACCAGATCCTCATCACATTCCTTGCCGGCGGTCATGCCTTGCTGGAAGGTGTGCCGGGACTCGCGAAGACTTTGATGATACGCACGTTGTCGGAGGCCGTTGACCTTCAGTTTAGAAGGATCCAGTTCACTCCCGACCTCATGCCGTCGGATATCATAGGCACGGAGATCCTGGAAGAAGACCATTCCACGGGCAAGCGATTCTTCAAGTTCAACAAAGGACCGTTGTTCGCCAACATCATTCTCGCCGACGAGATCAATAGAACCTCTCCGAAAACACAATCGGCTTTGCTCGAAGCCATGCAGGAATTCGAAGTCACCTACGCGGGAGTGACGTATCCCCTGCCGAAGCCGTTCTTCATCCTGGCGACTCAAAACCCGATCGAGCAGGCCGGAACTTTCCCGCTACCGGAAGCGCAATTAGACCGTTTTCTGCTTTACATCCGTATCGATTACCCGGCCGCCGAGGAAGAGAAGGAAATTCTGGTGAACACCACCGGGAAAAATGCTGCGAATGTTGTTAAGGTGATCGACGGTGACGCCATCATCGAGGCACAAAACCTTGTCCGGGAAGTTCACATCAACGCCGAGTTGGTGGCGACCGTCACGGAATTGATCCGCAGAACACGGCCGCAAAGCAGCGCAGACAAGCGGGTAAGCGACTTTGTCCGTTGGGGTGCCGGTCCGCGCGCGGGTCAAGCGATGATCCTCACGGCAAAAGCCAGGGCCCTCCTTCAAGGGCGTTTTGCCGTAACCGGTGACGACATCCGCCATGTAGCACTTCCGGTATTGCGTCACCGGATACTGATGAACTTCAGGGCAGAAGCGGAAGGTGTCTCCGCTGACGATATCACGCATCATCTCCTTGGAAAAATATTGGGCGATTCAGGGCTTCGGTAGTAATGGATCCGCGAATTCGTGAACTTCTCAAACCAGAAATCCTAGCCACCGTTGATGGCCTGGAACTGATCGCGCGGATTATCGTCGAAGGCTTCATGAGTGGAACGAACAAAAGCCAGTCCATCGGCATGGGACAGGAATTCAGTCAATACCGGAATTATCAGCCTGGCGACGAGTTGCGTCAGCTGGACTGGAAAATGTACGCGCGCTCCGAACGCTATTACATCAAACAAGCCGAGATTGAAACGAATATCACTGTCAAGTTTATTTTGGATACCAGTCGTTCAATGGCGTACGAGGAAAACGGTATCTCCAAACTGCAATACGCTAAAGCGATGACGGCGGCGCTCGCGTACCTGGCCAGGAAACAGGGCGACACGTTCGGACTTTTTATGGTCAACGATTCAGAACTTGTTGCCGTGAGACCCCGTTATGAGCAACAACAGTTTCTCCGGTTCCTTCATGCACTGGTCGCAGGGGAACCGAAAAGTACGTGGAAAAGGTCGGGGCTTGATATGCTGTTCGATCATCACGGGAAAGAACTCATCATCTTTATCACCGACCTCTACGACCAGGATGGCGACCTGGCCGATTTCATATATCGCCTCAAAACCCGTCGCAATGAGGTGATCGTCTTCCACGTGTTGGGTCAGCGGGAAAAAGATCTCGATTGGGAAGGTTCGCTGACGTTCAAAGACCTGGAGACGGGCGCCACTGTCAGTGTGGATACGCGCACCCAGAAGAAAGACTACCAATCACGGCTTGCGGCATGGATGAGCGATACCACCATAGCCCTTTTGGAAAAGAGCATAAATTATTACGCCATTTCCATGGGTGACGACGTGGATGCACTATTGCGAAATTTCCTGAAGGCTCGAAAAAAATTCCGGGCATGATGCAGTTTGCGAATCCGATTGGGCTGTGGGCACTCGCCGGTCTCTTGATTCCTGTTGCGATTCACCTGCTCAGCCGCGCTGAAGGACGAACAATTCCCTTCGGAGGGCTTCGCAACCTCACGGAGTCTCCGACGGCGCGTTTCCGCCGGGTGCGGCCGAATGAACTGGCATTGCTGGTGTTGCGATGCTTGCTCATTACTCTGTTTGCATGTCTGCTCGCTCAACTTCATTTCGATATCCGTAACAAAAAGAAGTGGGTGTTGGTAGAAGAACATGCCTATGCGGATGAGGCTACCCGCACGGCAATCGACGATCTGGTCAACGCAGACTTCGAACCACACCTGCTGGCGCCGGGTTTCCCCTTGCTCTCCGACGGCGCTGACCTCTCGTCCGAAGCCAGCTATTGGCGTCTGGTGGAAGAATTGAGCGCGGAACCCCTCGACTCAGCCGTTGTATTTTCATTCAATTACCTCAGAAAATTCAGGGGTCTGAGGACAGCCCTTCCTGCACATGTACATTGGGTAACCTTGCAACCGACGGACCAGGAATTTGTTGCATCGCGATCTCAGGCTGGAGATTCGACCTGGATTCGAAGTGCGACGACATCCTCGGTGTTAACTCATTACGACACCAGGCGCGAGCTAGGAACAGCCAGGCCATCATCCGAAATATCGATAGACCTATTCACTTCGCCGTCGTTCGAGCAAGACGAAAAGATTATCGTCGCCGCGTTGTCGGCAGTCCAAACAATAACGACCCATAAATTACGGGTGCGAACTTTACCAGCCAATGCAACCGCAACGCCGGACAATGCTGATTGGGTATTCTGGCTGTCGGACGAACCGATGCCGACAACGAATGGCCCAACGGCAATTGTTTATGAGAAACAGGATAACATGGATGAGTTGTTGATCCCAAACAGCGGGACGGTATCCGGCAACGAGGGCGGATGGATAATCACTCAAAGGCTCAACGAAGCCGTAGCACTGGAGAACCAACTCGCGCTCGACCTCGCCACATTGATCATCCCCTCTGAAGTCGACACCATCGTCGACAACCGTGTGCTGGCAGACACCGCACTGTGGACGGAAAGCCAGACAAAGCGCGCCACGAGTTTGACTACTTCCGCGGAGCCGTACCTCCTTCTGCTCATGATAATAACCCTATTCGTTGAACGCTGGGTGGCCTACACAAGACAACAATGATGACCAAGAGCACTTTGCTACTGTCACGGTTGAAGAAAAAGTTCTTGCTCATACAGCTCGGCCGGACCCTTTTGTATTCGGCGGCAGCGGCATGTATCGGAATCGGGGTGGCTATACTAATATTTCCGGAGTCCTGGGCTAAGATTACTCTTCCACTACTCGCGTTCGCTGCAACCGCTTTCACATTCGTGATTCGTCAGCGCCTTCACCATCGACAGGATGCACGCCTCGCGTCATTTATCAATAACCGGTGTGCCGCCATGGAGGATAGTGCGGACCTTTTGTTCGCGGATACCAATACGCTCAACAGATTACAGCGACTGCAGCAGTCCATCGTTGAAACCCGGTTCTCGTCTCTGTATCCGGATGTTGCAATTCCGCATCGCCTTTGGCCAGCAATAGCACTGTTATTGGCATCGGTCATACTTGTCGCAGCTGCATCATTGGTGGTCAGGCGAAGTTCCAGTGAAGATATCGCGCAACAAAACATCACACCCCACGCCGTTTCGAGGCCACAACTTCCAGTGGAAATCGAAAGTATGGTGATCAATGTGTCACCTCCTGCCTACACGCAAATGAAAGCCTTTACTTCGCCCGATGCCGCTCTCGAGATCGCCGAAGGAAGCCGCGTTACGTGGAATGTGAAATTCTCCGATTCTGTTGCGCGCGCTTTGTTGGTTTTCTCAAACAGCGATACGGCAGCCCTAACACCAACCCCCGACGGCTATAGCCTTGCCAGGACATTCCATCAGAATGACCATTATCATATCGTCTGGCAGTCGGAATCGTCCACCCAAACAACAGACTTTTTCAGCATTCGAGTCTCGCCTGACGAAGAGCCTCAAATCAACGTGGCGGAGCCGGCGCAATCCACGCGGCTTTCGATCGGCGCCAGGTACAGGGTGGCCCTTGCCTGTACAATCAGCGACGACTATGGATTGTCCGACTCATATATTATTGCAACAGTAAGCAAGGGAAGCGGCGAGTCTGTGAAATTCCGGGAGGAAAAATTATTCTTCAACTCGCCGCCGCGAATCAGTGGAAAGCGACTAAACGCGTCGACGATCATCGACATCCGCGAGCTCGGACTGGAACCTGGAGACGAACTCTACTTTTACATCGAAGCGTGGGACGTCAAACGCCCAACGCGTAACCGGTCGCGCACGGAAACGTTTTTCATCTCACTCGTCGACACAGCCAGCCAGGTGTTGTCGGTGGAAGGTGGTCTCGGCGTCGACATCATGCCGGAATATTTTCGTAGCCAACGCCAAATCATCATCGACACAGAGCAGCTCCTTCGTGAAAGACGCGCCATCACCAATGAGACCTTCAAAGAACGGTCTAATGCGATTGCCCACGACCAGAAGGTATTGCGTCTGCGATATGGTCAGTTTCTGGGTGAAGAATTCGAGGAGACCATTGGTCCGACAGCCGAGGAGCAAATGCTCGAGGAAAACGCCGATGAGCATGCCGCAGAAGCTGACGACGTTGATCATGAAGGCGAGGACGGCGAGCAAGAAGATCCCGCAGCCGAGTACACACACGTACACGACGATCCTGAAGAGGCCACCTTCTTTACGCAGGCCATACGCGCCAAGCTGAAGGCGGCGTTATCTGAAATGTGGAAGGCCGAACTCCACCTCCGCCTCAGCTCACCAACGAAGTCGCTCCCGTTCCAGTATGAAGCGCTCAGAATACTAAAGGAAATTACGCAGGACTCCCGAGTCTATGTACACAGGACCGGCTTTGACCCGCCGCCGATAAAAGAAGAAAAACGTCTTACGGGCGACCTCAGCGAAATCGAAGGCTCGCGACAAACAACCCACATCAGTTCAACGTCAAGTTACCCGGCGATACGGCAAGCGTTGACCGCAGTCGAGTTAGCCCTCGACCAGCCCGCACCGGCTTTGAATGAATCCGCCAAAAAAATGTTGGCGGCGGCGGGTACCGAGCTATCTCGCCTCGCCGTTGAACGCCCCGGCCAGTATCTTCGGGCCCTGACTCAAATCAAGGAACTCACGAGTTCGTCTATACCGGACGTTGATTTCCGCTCCAGCCTGCTTTCATTGAGATCTACTTTTTGGGAAGTTCTTCCATCGGAAACGCCCGATCCCGCAGGATTATCGCGTCCAAGTCATGCGTTGGATCGCATATTTGTCGAAAAATTAGACGCCCTGCAGGATGAGTGAAGTCATGTGGTTCGATCCCGTCTGGGGCCCGTTACTTAGCGTGATCGCGATCACACTTGCGACCGCGGTCCAATTGTTTCTTGAATTAAGACACCGGCGCAGGTTTAAATGGGCGCGCGTGATCAGCTCCATCATCATGATGCTTGCAATCGCCGGATTGATCATGAGGCCGTCCTACAAAAGGACCGTAAGCCAGACCTTTGGCGTACTTACGCCAGGCTACGAGAAAAGTGATGTCGACAGCCTGGCAACAATTCACCCCAACATGGCGCTCGTGCATTCCCCGGGAACGCCCGCGTACCGTAACTCCACTGCCCTTCCATCAACAGATTACCTGGACGTCATCCGGGAACACGTTGCATTCGTATTCGGCGGCGGATTAGGACGTGCTGGATTGGACATCCTGGACTCCATTCAATTCCAGGTCATTGGCTCACGCCTTCCGCAGGGAATCCTTCGACTGAACGTCCCTAAAGAAATTTTCCCCAACCAGCAGTGCACACTTGCCGGAACAATCAATTCATCCTCGGCCAATATCAAACTAGTGCTCAGTGGTCCCGGCGGACCAGAAGATTCTACCATCATTGAAAAACCCGGCCTGCAACCCTTCGAGCTCTCCTTCACCCCGAAACAGCCTGGTAACTTCGTCTATCTCCTCCGCGAGAACGATACGATAAACGAAGTCCCGGTAGTTGTAAGCCCCGAACGACGTTTGATCATTTTCATCATCCAGGATTATCCCACCTTCGAAATGCGTCACCTGAAGGAGTTTCTTTCGCGGAAGCATAGTTTGGTAATTCGCAATCAATTATCCCGCGACCGGTATCGGTATGAATTTATCAATCGCGCGGCGTTATCTGTCCGAAGACTCTCATCCGAATTACTCACCAGGATTGATTTGTTGATAATTGACAATCATTCGCTCAACGGTCTCTCCCCAGCTGAAAAAACGGTCATCAGTAAAAATGTGCGCGATGGGTTGGGCGTGTTGGTGACCTTTAACGACAATCCTTCAAAAGCGAAGACCTCACGGTCAATTCTGCCCGTGGACTTTACTCCCTATCCATCGGATACTGCCTTAGTCCACCTACCCTCCGTTGCTCGTACTTTGAAAACATGGCCAGTAAAACCATCCGCGGATGCGGTCAATACATTGATCCGTAATAAGAACAGAGTACTCGCCGGATATGCCAGCGACGGCTTCGGAAAGGTCGGTTTTCAGCTTGTAGTTGACAGCTACGAACTGGCTCTGTCAGGCGACTCCGTCGCATTTACCAATCTGTGGGCTCCCGTGCTGGGAGAGTTGGCGCGACAGGAAGTTCGGCCATGGCAGATTACGTTTCAAGATCGATTTCCCTACTATCAAAATGTCCCGCTCGAATTCAGGATTACGTCTTCAACGCCTCCACGTGTGACCTACGATGGTCAGATTGTGGCAATGGCCGAGGACGTTCGGATCGACGATATCTGGTATGGGAAAATCTGGCCTGATCGCACCGGGTGGAACTGGCTTGAAGTCAGTGGTGATTCGGTGGCATTTTATATTTCCACGGATGATGCGTGGCGTTCGCTTTCGATGATGAACACTATAAGTGAATCAACACACCATCATAGCCATCACAGACCCGCTCAACTCGCGAAGTCACGTGTTCCGGTGGAACCCTGGATCTTCTTCACGTTGTTTCTCTTGAGCGCTGCTTTTCTCTGGCTTTCGCCGAAATTATGACTTCTGGCCGGAAGCTTTTCTTGCAGGAGATTGCTCAATTGTTTTGACGAGTTCGTCGTACCAACCTTGTCCATATTTGCGCACCAGCGGATCTTTCAGGAACCGGTAAACCGGAACCTGCAATTCCTTACCCAGCGCGCATGCCGGTGAGCAGATGTGCCATTTGTGATAGTTGAGTGCCTCAAAATTCTTTTTCGATGATACGCGGATAGGGTAAAGGTGACACGATATCGGTTTCTTCCACCCAATCTTGCCGTCGTTGTAGGCCTGCTCGATACCACATTTGAGTACTTTATTCTTGTCGTAGACAGCGTAAACACATTCGCGACCTCCGATTATCGGTGTGCAATACTCGCCATCGTCATCCGTCGTGTGTGTTCCCTGTGACTCAATAACTCGAATACCTTCCGGGGAAAGGTACGGCTTGACTTTGGGATAGATCTCCTCCAGGATTGGCAGCTCGCTTTCGTCGAGCGGGGCGCCGAAGTCGCCTTCAACGCAGCAAGCACCCTTGCACTTCTCCAGGTTGCAGACAAACTCCTTGTCCCTTATATCATCGGAAACCAGTACCTCGCCAATCTTGATCATGTCCCTTGTTTCTTCAAAGATACACTGGTTCTTGCAATTTCGTTCGACTGGGGAGCGCGACGATTGGTGGTCGTATGGATTCCCTGACTCTAGCGCTTTGATTATGAACGTTTTTGGAGCAGTGGCGAACAAAAGGCTTGAACAGAGATGAATTTTCTTCCAAAAATCCCATCATCTGAATCATTCCGTCCGTGCGATAGTTTAATTTGCGGGTTGTTATGACTGAGTATCTGGAGAGCTTGAATGAGCCCCAACGCGAAGGGGTCTTGAACACTGAAGGACCGTGCATGTTAATTGCCGGTGCCGGCTCCGGGAAAACCCGGGTGCTCACTTTTCGCATAGCTTATCTCATCCAGCAGAAAAACGTCGACCCGTTCAACATCATGGCCCTGACGTTTACCAATAAGGCGGCAAAGGAAATGAGGGAACGCATCGAGGCGGTCGTTGGTCAGGATGCTCGCAACTTGTGGATGGGGACGTTCCACTCAGTATTCGCCAGAATATTGCGCGTGGAAGGTCATCGCCTGGGATATCCGGGTAATTTCACCATTTATGACACCGACGACGCCCGTTCCCTGATCAAGTCTATCGTCAAGGAGCTCGGTCTTGACGACGCTGCATATAAACCCAGCACCGTATACAATCGCATTTCGGCCGCGAAAAACAGGCTGATCGGTTGGCAGGAGTATCTGACCAACGCCGAGCTGATGGGCGACGATGCCGCGAACATGCGGCCGGAGATTGGAAAGATCTATCAAACCTACGCGCTGCGATGCTTCAAGTCCGGCGCGATGGACTTTGATGATCTTCTTTTCAACACCGACAAGCTCTTCAAGGAGCACCTTGACGTACTGAACAAGTATCAGCACCGGTTCCGCTACCTTTTGGTCGATGAGTTTCAGGATACCAACCTCTGTCAGTACTTTATCATCAGGAAACTCGCAGCCGTGCGGCAAAACATTTGCGTTGTGGGCGATGACGCACAGAGCATCTACGCGTTCCGCGGAGCCGACATCACGAACATTCTCAACTTTGAACGCGACTATCCCGACTTGAAGGTGTTCAAGCTGGAACAGAACTACCGGTCAACGCAGAATATCGTCAATGCCGCAAACTCGGTGATCAAAAGAAACCGGGCCCAGCTGCCCAAAAATGTCTGGACCGCAAATGAGGAGGGCAACCTGATCGAGGTGATCAAAGCTGTTTCCGACAATGAAGAGGGACGACAGGTCGCCTCTTCGATCTTCGAGGAAAAGATGCAGCATCAACTGAAGTTCAGCGACTTTGTAATCCTGTACCGAACCAACAGTCAGTCGCGGGCAATAGAAGAAGCTCTCCGGAGAATGAACATCAAGTACAAGGTGGTTGGTGGGCTTTCGTTTTACCAGCGCAAGGAGATTAAGGACTTACTGGCGTACCTCCGTTATTCGATCAACCAACTCGACGAGGCCTCGTTCCGACGGATCATCAACCTGCCGAAGAGGGGCATCGGCGATGGGACCGTTGACAAGATTATCGTGGCTGCCAACGACCACGGTACATCTATCTGGGAAATCCTTCAAAACCCAGCTCCGTTTGTCGGCGGGCGGGCAGCAGGTCCAATCGAAAATTTCGTGGCCATGATCAAGAGGTTTGGGCTGGAGGTCGAAAGAAAGGACGCCTATGAGGCTGCATTCGAGATCGCCAAAGGTTCCGGGCTGTTGCGCGAGCTCTATGAAGACAAGACTGTTGAAGGTCTGAGCCGTTATGAAAACGTTCAGGAATTGTTGAATGCCATCAAGGAGTTCACCGACACGCCAGAGCGTGAAGACAAGAGCCTTGGCGCGTTCCTCCAGGAAGTCTCCCTGATTACGGGTCAGGATGAAGATAAGGACAAGGATCCGGACAAAGTCACCCTCATGACCATTCACATGGCGAAAGGACTTGAGTTCAAGTACGTCTACATCGTCGGGCTTGAAGAAGATCTTTTCCCTTCGCAGATGATGCTGAGCAGCCGTGCCGATCTTGAAGAAGAACGCCGCCTGTTCTACGTCGCCATTACCCGTGCGCAAAAGAGATTGTTCCTGTCGTACGCCCTCACCCGTTACCGGTTCGGTAGACTTAAGAACTGCGAACCCAGCCGGTTTCTCGACGATGTAGATCAGCGCTATCTCAAGGTGAGCACTCGGTTTACAGGTCTCGAGTCGGTACCGCCGCCGAGTCAGTACGCGAAGACTCTCGTCAACGGCATCCGGAAGACTATCTCATCGACCCCTGTCGTGCGCACATCCACCTACAAGGTGCCGGATGACTTCACGCCAAGCGATACATCGTCGCTGGCGGCGGGCATGAAAGTTGAGCACCCTAAATTCGGCTTCGGCACTGTGGTCGAGATGGACTGGTCGGGCGCAGACCGCAAGGCCAAAATCCGGTTCGATGAGATTGGCGAAAAGACTCTGTTGCTGAGCTTCGCCAAGCTGAGGATAGTGACCTGAGGCCTATCCAGGCAGGCGACTGGCCTTCGTCCCGAAATAGATTGGATTGTTGAGGAAATATCCCCTATTTTTGCCAACGAATACGCATTCCGAGTGCAAATTGGTCCCTCCAATCCCGAGCGGCACGAATGGCCGGGCTCAATATCCAAACAACCGGAGACGGAAATCAGTAACAAACGATAGTTTCGCACCAATAATTTATGATGACACCCGATTACAACACACAGCGTCCTCAGATCATTTTGAAGGAGTACGGTCGCAATGTGCAAAAGCTTGTCGAATACATTCGCAATATTCCCGACAAGGAAAAACGCACTGAACTGGCCCACACGCTAATCGAACTGATCAAGCAATTGACGCCGACCATCAAGGATCAGCCCGAGAATCCGCAGCGCGTTTGGGACGACTTGTATATTATCGCCGACTTCAACCTTGACATCAACGGGCCCTACGAAAAGCCGGAGCGTGATATTCTCTTCAAGAAACCGCTGAAGGTCGATTACCCTCAGAGCCAGGTCAGGTTCAAACATTATGGCAAGAATATCGAAAAGCTTGTTAAGGAGGCGTTGAAGAAAGAAGATCCGCAGGAGCGTGAAGACGCGATCATATACCTGGGCAAGCTGATGAAGACCTTTTACGGCAACTGGAACAAGGAGACGATCGATGACTCGGTCATCCTGAAGGACATCCAGGATATGTCTGGCGGCGCCCTGAAGATGACGATTGAAAAAGTCAGGGAAGACAACCTGTTCGAAAAGCTTTACAAGGAGCGCAAGAAGCCAAAGCCCCAGCAAGGCGGTGGGCAGCATCGTCAGGGAGGCGGACACCGGCAATTCAACAAAGGTGGTCACAAGGGTGGAAACTTCCGTCGCCGCAGAGATCAGTGACGCGTTGCCAGTCACATCCAACCGAATCAATACTTTTTTCTGAGGAACCTCGGCGTTCCGTAATTAAATTGCCTGCTTTGCAATGAGTATTTTCAGGATACGCGGAGGCAAGAAGCTGAAAGGCGAGATTATTCCGCAAGGGGCCAAGAATGAGGCCTTGCAGATAATCAGCGCCGTGATGCTCACCGATGAGCCGGTAACTGTTCATAAGGTCCCGAACATTGTTGATGTTAACAAGCTCATTGACCTGCTGGGCGATCTCGGCTGCGAGGTTGAAAAGCTCGGCCCCGAATCCTACCGCTTCACGGCGTCCAACGTCAACACAAAATTTCTCGAAACAGACACCTATCGCAACAAGGCGGCGGCCTTGCGGGGCTCGGTGATGTTGCTAGGTCCCATCCTCGCGCGTTTTGGCAAGGCGAGCATCCCAAAACCCGGCGGCGACAAGATCGGCAGACGCCGGCTGGACACCCATTTCCTGGGTTTCCAAAAACTCGGGGCCAAATTCAATTTCGATGCCGACGAGCACTTGTTCCAGATCGATGCTTCAGAATTGCGCGGCACTTACTTGCTGCTCGACGAAGCTTCCGTCACCGGGACGGCCAACATCATCATGGCCGCGACGCTGGCCGAGGGCAAGACCACGATCTACAATGCGGCATGTGAGCCGTACCTGCAACAGCTCTGCCTGATGCTCAATCGCATGGGTGCGCGGATAAGCGGGATCGGATCGAACCTTATTACCATCGAAGGTGTAGATAAACTCGCAGGAACCGAACACACGCTACTTCCCGACATGATCGAGATTGGCAGCTTCATTGGACTGGCCGCCATGACGCAATCGGACATCACGATAAAAGATTGTCGCGTCGACATGCTTGGAATCATTCCTGAAGTCTTCAGAAGACTCGGCATCCGGATAGATGTCAAGGGTGACGACATCCACATTCCTTCGCAGGAACGCTACGAGATCGAGACGTTTATTGACGGCTCCATTCTTACTATAGCCGATGCACCGTGGCCGGGATTTACCCCGGATCTATTGAGCATTGTGCTGGTCGTAGCCACGCAAGCCAAGGGCACGGTGTTGATTCATCAAAAGATGTTTGAAAGCCGGTTGTTCTTCGTTGATAAGTTGATCGATATGGGAGCACAGATCATTTTGTGCGATCCGCATAGGGCCACCGTGATCGGGTTAGATCGGCGTCAGCCACTGAAGGGCATCAAGATGTCTTCGCCGGATATTCGCGCAGGTGTTTCGTTGTTGATTGCGGCGTTGTCAGCAATGGGTACGAGTGAGATATCAAACATCGATCAGATTGATCGCGGGTATCAGAATATCGATACGCGCTTAAAAGCTCTCGGAGCCGACATCGAACGAGTGTCGTGACATCGCGATTGCGTTCTTCTCCAAAAGGTCCCTCGCGGCTTCGATTTTGATCTGTAAGGGTCGTCAAAACACAGCATAGGAATCGTACTAGCAAAACAAATGGTTTAGGCCGAAGGGCGCGTCATACCCTAACAGACTGGCGACGGGCAACTGGCGACTAGCAGCACCTCCCTGCAACCTGCAACTTGTTGGCCTTTGCTAGGCTTCGATCCTGATTGCCACCGGACAATGGTCTGATCCTAGATACTGATTATAGATCGCAGCTTCCTTAACCTTGCCGATCAGGTCTTCGGTGACGAGGAAGTAGTCGATTCTCCAACCGACGTTGCGGGAGCGCGCATTGAATAAATAATTCCAATAGGTGTACTTAACCTCTTCCGGATAAAAGCGGCGGAAGGTGTCGACAAAACCTGTTTCAAGCAGGCGTACGAATCCGTCGATCTCTCGTTGCGTGTAGCCAGCCGCCTTGTTGTAATTCTCCTTCGCTCTCGCGATGTCGATAGGTTGATGCGCGACGTTGAGGTCACCGCAAACGACTACGCTCTTCTTCTGCTTGAGACCAACGAGGTAGTTACGGAAGTCGTTATCCCATTTCTCCCGGTAGTCGAGACGCTTGAGGCCTTCACCCGCATTGGGCACGTATACGGTGACGAGAAAAAAGTCATCGAATTCAGCCGTCATCACCCTTCCCTCCTGGTCGTGCTCTTCGATGTTCATGTCGCAGGTTATGCTGCGCGGCTCGACACGCGTGATGATTGCCGTGCCCGAGTATCCCTTCTTAGTCTTACAGGAGTTGACGCTGATCTTATAGCCCGGCAGTAGCTCGAGAGCCGACCTGACTTCCTCAGGCGAGGCCTTGGTTTCCTGCAGGCATAGGATGTCCGGGTTCATGAGCTTGACATCCTTCAAGAAATCTTTCTTGATGATGGATCGAATTCCATTGACGTTCCAGTTTACCAGGTGGAGTTCTGCCATGAGGGTAAGGTTACTACAAAGAACTGAAAATAAAAAAGTCCCGTTGCGCGGGACTGTGATTTCTCGAGGGGCATCGCTTATGCCTTCTTCGGGCCTTTTGCCTTGAATTCTTCCTTCACTTTCTCGATATCGACGTTCTTCTGAACGGGCTGGAAATTCTGAATTTTCAAAGACTGCCGCCTCACTGCCGCCTTAGCTTTATCTTTGCGGTTCTTTCTCTTAAGTCGGGTTACTGCCATGGCTTTTGTGTTAAAAGGAGCGCAAAAATAAGACGGATTCGTCGTTTTACAAACTCGGCCGCGAGAATTGTCGGTATGAGCAAGCGGGTAAAACAGATTCCGGGAATCCAATCCCGGGCAACACAGCACTTAAACGGTAAAAGACGTTAAATTGCCCCGATTTTTATGGAAAAACCCGGCTTACCCAAAGGCACTCGCGACTTCGGACCCGCCGTAATGGCCAAACGACAGTTCATCCTCGGCACCATTAAAGCAGTGTTTCAGAAGTATGGCTTTCAGCCCCTGGAAACCCCTGCCATGGAAAACATCTCCACGCTGACCGGGAAATACGGCGACGAAGGCGACCAATTGCTGTTCCGAATCCTGAACTCAGGAGATTTTCTGAAAGACATCGAGCCCACCCGCCGTGCGTCGTTGGACGCTCGCGCTATGGCTTCGCTTATCTCGGAAAAAGGACTGCGATACGACCTGACTGTGCCCTTCGCCCGCTATGTGGTGATGAACCGTCACGAAGTAAGCTTCCCATTCAGGCGATACCAGATACAGCCAGTGTGGCGCGCCGACAGGCCGCAGAAGGGACGCTATCGCGAATTCTACCAGTGTGATGCCGACGTGGTCGGTACTGATTCCCTCATTTGCGAAGCCGAGATCATCCTGATGATTAAGGAAGTGTTTCAAGGCCTCGGCGTAAAAGACTACAGCATCAAGATCAACCACCGGGGTATCCTGAATGGAGTGAGCGAAATAATCGGCACAAAGGGACTAGAGCCCGCGCTATTTGTGGCCATCGACAAGCTCGACAAGATCGGTGAAGAAAAAGTCAAGGAGGAGTTGCGCGCGAAGTCCTTCCCTGAAGAAAGTCTTACCCGTCTGTTTGAACTTTTGAAAGTCAAAGGTTCCAACATTAATAAGTTGTCGTTTCTTGCCGCCAAGTTCGAGACAGTCGAAACCGGCCAAAAGGGACTACGCGACCTGCGAGAAATTCTCGACTTGCTCAGTCACTACGGCGATGATGGTTCCCATGTCGACTTCGACCCCTCGCTGGCACGCGGTCTCAGCTATTACACCGGATGCATTTTCGAAGTCCGCATTCAGGGTGCCGCCGTAGGGAGCGTTAGCGGTGGCGGGCGTTACGACAATCTCACACAGGCATTCGGGGACAAAGACAACCTTTCCGGTGTAGGATTCTCGTTCGGTGTCGACCGGTTATACGACGCGCTGCTCGAACTCGATGTTTTTCCTGCCAACACGCAGGTGTCATCGGAAGTGCTGTTGTGCCACCTCGACGATGCCAGCCTGAAATTTGGACTGGGCGTCCTCGCTCAACTGCGTCGTGCGGGTATCGCAGCGGAAATTTATCCGGAGCTCGTGAAAATCAGGAAACAGCTCGATTTCGCAAACAAGAAGTCGATACCCTACACGATCGTCATCGGATCGGAAGAAATTACCTCGGGCTTACTTGCCTTCAGGAATATGGCTGAAGGCGAATCTGAAAAGCTGAGCGTCGCCGACATCATCAATAAAATAAAGAACGCCTGACGCCACCGTGACCAGCACGCACCTGATATCGAATGAAACGTTGACGCTCGCGGACGTGGACCGCGTCTTTAGCCGAAATGCGAGCATCGGTCTCTCGCCAGACGCAAAAACAAGAATTGTTCGCTGTCGCGAATACCTCGACAAAAAAATCACCGAATCAACCCAGCCCATCTACGGAGTCAATACCGGGTTTGGATCGCTCTACAATCGAAACATTTCTCACGACCAGCTGGAAAAGCTCCAGGAGAATCTTGTGAAATCACACGCTTGCGGAAGTGGTGCAGATGTTCCGGCGGAAATCGTGAGGCTGATGTTGTTTCTCAAGGTTCAGTCGCTGGCCTATGGGTTTTCGGGCGTAAAACTTGCTACGGTTGAACGTCTTATTCAATTCCACAATAACGGCGTCTTGCCCCGCGTATTTGAAATGGGGTCGCTGGGCGCATCGGGCGACCTGGCACCCTTGGCACACCTCTCCCTTCCGCTTATTAACGAAGGGGAAGTGACATATAAGAGCCAGGTTCTTCCTTCGCGGGAAGTCAATGCATCCTTCGGCTGGGAGCCGATCCTCCTGGAGGAAAAGGAGGGATTGGCATTGCTGAACGGCACGCAATTCATGGGCGCATACGGCGTGTGGTGCTTGTTGCATGCTCAACGACTCTTGCGGATCGCAGACCTTGTTGCCAGTTTGTCGCTCGATGCTTTCGATGGCCGGATCGAGCCGTTCCTGCCCGCTGTCCACCAGATCAGACCTCATGGCGGTCAGCTCGAAGTCGCCGCGCGGATCCTGAATATTCTTCAGGGTAGCGAGCTGGTGGCGCAACCCAAGAAACACGTCCAGGATCCCTATTCGTTTCGCTGCATCCCCCAGGTACACGGCGCCAGTGCTGACACGATCAGGCATGTTGCCAATGTCTTTCTTACTGAAATCAACAGCGTTACTGACAATCCTAATATTTTTCCCGACGACGACGCGATCATTTCCGCAGGCAACTTTCATGGTCAGCCACTGGCGATGGCGCTGGATTTCCTGGCCATTGCACTGGCTGAGCTCGGGAGCATTTCTGAAAGAAGGACGTATCAACTTATCTCCGGCGCACGTGAGTTGCCGAGTTACCTGGTTGCCAATCCGGGAATCAACTCAGGATTGATGATCCCACAGTATACGGCAGCATCGTTGGTAAGTCAGAACAAGCAGCTGTGTATGCCCGCGTCGGTCGATTCGATTGTATCGTCCAATGGGCAGGAAGATCACGTCAGCATGGGCGCCAATGCCGCTACGCGCACGTATCGCGTGGTCAACAACGCGTACACCATCCTGGCCATCGAGTTGGTCACCGCGGCCCAGGCGCTGGCGTTCCGGCGGCCTTTGAAGACTTCCCCACGGCTGGAGGCGCTCGTCCATACTTTCCGGCAGTTGGTTCCGTTTATAGAGGACGACCGCATCCTTCACGACGATATCCGGAAAGCCGAGATGTTTCTGCGGGAACTAGAACTGTGAGCATGACTCTTCGCGCGATAGCCATCGTCTTCCTCTCTGCCGTTGTGCAGTTGGCCGCCGCGCAACCGTATGTGAGCGAGAATGGGCGTTTCGAGGTTGATGAGGTAATGGGATGTGCGCCATTCTCTGTTAATATAACTGTCTATAATTGCAGCCCCTCTTGCGATGTCGACCTGGACGGCGATGGCCCGCTACCATTCGTAACAGTCAATTCTCCCCATACCTATAACACCCCTGGCACTTATCGGATGACTGTGGTGGATGGAACAGGAACAAATAATGTCGACCACATCACCATCACTGTTCTTGAAAACATTTCCCCTGAGTTCAACCTGTACACGTGCGGCAACAACCGCGTTTCAGTCGACATCACGGACACCAATTATGACGAATACGTCATCAACTTCAATGATGGTAGTGGATTGGTTATCATGCCCGCTGGCACAGCGGAGCACACTTATGCCAGTGCCGGTGGGAAGAGTGTTACGATAAGAGGGCGAAATACCGGAGCGGCCGATAATTGCAGTTCGACAACTAAGAACATTACAGCTCTGGCTTCGCTACCAACCCCAAGTCTGACCAGGCTGGAAGTGCTCGACGACCAAAGCATACAACTTGATTTCAACGGTCAACCCAACATCCTCTATCGATTGGAGATCGCAGCCAACAGCGGATCGAACTTTCAACTCTATAAGACTTTGTACAACGTCAATTCCGAAGTATTGACGAACCTGAGGCCGGAAGACACTTATTACTGTTTCCGCCTGGGTGCCTATGATCCCTGTAACAACACCACTGCTTACTCCACGATCATGTGCAGTGCCAATTTCGACCTCGAAGTCGCGAATAACGTCAACAACCTCACATGGGCGACTAATTCTTCAGGAAGTACAGGCATTCGGTTGACACGAACATCGGGTGGAAACACCCTGAACACGATCGTGACGGGCTCCACCTCATATTCCGACACCGACATCGTCTGTGGTACAGAATACTGTTACCAGTTCATCACCACATATCCCGGCGGCGCGCAGAGCGTTTCCCTGCAAAAATGCGGCACGGCTTTCTCTACCGATGCACCGGCCCCCATCTTCAATACAACGGCAGTTGTTGCGGAGCCCGGAGTTAACCTTCACTGGCAGGTGGTTCCTGGCTTCAACGCCGACGAATATTTTGTCAACAGGTTACAAAACGGAACGTCAACCGAGATTGGACGCACGACGGACCTCCAGTTTTTCGATCCGGATTACCTGACAGAAAATGAGACGTGCTACGAGGTAGGCTTCCGGGATGTGTGTGGGAACATGAGCAGTCTGGGAGATCCAGTGTGCCCGATCCGGCTCCTCGCCGAACTGACAGATGACAACACCATCAACCTGACGTGGACAACCTTTGGGGGATGGCGCGATGGAGTAGCCCGTTACACGCTGGAGAAATACGACCTCGACGGGCAACTGCTGGAGGCAATCGACATGGGTTTGGAGCTCGCCTACAGTGACGAGTCACAGGACCTCGCCCACCAGGGCTATGTTTATTTGGTGAAGGCAAGCTCGGTAGAACCTGCGCTGCCTCAGGCGTTGTCGAACAAGGTAGCCATCATCAAGGACCCCAATATCTTCTACCCTACCGGCTTTACTCCCAATGGAGATAATCTCAATGACTTGTTCAATGTTTATGGTCAATACATCGTCGGGTTCGAAATGAATATCTTCAATCGCTGGGGCGAATTGCTGTTTACCACCACGAACATCGAGCAAGGTTGGGACGGCACATTCAAAGGGAACCCAATGCCTGAGGGAACGTACACCTTTGTAGCGGATATCACCGACCTGGCCGGCAGAGCTTTTAAGAAGTCTGGCTCGGTATTGCTCATCCGCAAGGGGAAGTAATACAGGGAAATGACTAATTTTGACACCGGGAACGAATTTAGTTCGAAGTTTGAAGTTAGCAGTTGGGAGCACCCAACACCATAAAACCAAAACTTCAAACCTCAAACCTCAAACTTCGAACTTCAAACTTCAAACTTCAAACTCTTCCGCTTATGTTTGACATGATGAAAATGATGGGCAAGATGAAGGAGGTACAGGCACGGCTAAAGGAGGCGCAGGACAATCTCGTCAACCTGACGGCGTCTGGCGAATCTGGCGGTGGAATGGTTAAGGCGACAGTCAATGGCAAACGACAGCTCGTTTCACTGGAGATCGATCCTTCTCTGATTAGGGTCGAGGACCGCGGTGTGCTCCAGGATCTTGTAGTAGCTGCTGTGAACAAGGCTGCCGAAGACGCCGACATCAAGGCGAAGGAAGAGCTGAAGAAGAGTACGGAAGGATTGATTCCCAATATCCCCGGACTGGACTTAAGCGGCATGATGGGATGACCAACATCGCGGTTGTCATTCTCAATTTCAACGGCCGCGACCTGATCAGGAAGTTCCTTCCATCGGTGATCCGTTATTCTCCTGGCGCCGACATCATCGTGGCAGACAACGGATCAACTGACGATTCAATCCATGTGCTTGAGACAGAATTCACTGACGCGAAGATTATTCGCATACCCGAAAACCTTGGATTTTGCGGCGGTTATAACCGCGCCCTTCAGCATGTTGAAACGAAGTATGTCGTCATCCTGAATTCGGATGTGGAGGTCACCGAAGGCTGGCTTCAGCCCCTGCAGGAAATTCTGGACCGCGACGACACGGTTGCTGCTGTTCAGCCAAAAATACTCTCATACGACACCAAAAACCGTTTTGAGTATGCCGGTGCGGGTGGTGGGCTTATCGACACCCTTGGCTATCCATTCTGCCGCGGTCGCATCTTCGACCATATTGAGGACGATCATGGCCAATATGACGATGAAAGAGAAATATTCTGGGCCTCGGGTGCATGCATGATGATCAGGAGCGAGGTTTTTCGGCAATTCGGCGGTTTTGACGAGTCCTTCTTTGCTCACATGGAAGAGATCGACCTGTGCTGGCGCGCGCAACGGGGTGGTTGGCGGGTGATGTACACGGGCCTGAGCAAGGTCTACCATCTCGGCGCGGGGACGCTGCGTTACAATGATCCGCGCAAAACCTACCTGAACTTCAGGAACGGGTTAATCACCATTTACAAGCATTTCGATCCCGCCGAACTGATCTACAAGTTTCCTCTTAGGGTGGTCCTGGATTGGATTGCCGCCATTGTTTTTTTGATCAAGGGAAGCGTCGGCGCTTGCGGCAGTGTCTTGAGGGCCCATATGCATTTTATGCGTGACCTGCAGATTCATCGAAGGAAAAGGCAAGCGATACGGGACGCGCACCCCACCTACCCGCGCAGGGTAATTCACCCGCGTTTAATCATTCTTGATTACTACCTGCGAGGCAACAAATCAATCGGTGTTCAATAGTCCCAGATAGGGCTACGTTTTCGCAGGTGTTTGCGGATATTCATGATAAACGCCAGGGCCAGGTAAATAATGACCGGTGACCCAAACGTTATGAATGAGGCATAAATGAAGAACAGGCGGATACTTGATGTTGCCATGCCCAGTTTCTCCCCCAGCCTCGTGCAG
Organism: uncultured Roseivirgaceae bacterium; assembly: GCA_964563295.1. GTDB lineage: Bacteria > Bacteroidota > Bacteroidia > Cytophagales > Cyclobacteriaceae > Chryseosolibacter. Next base: position 20,799 of record CAZLWX010000002.1, read on the forward strand.
ACACCGAAGGCATATTGCTCACAGAAATGCTGGATTTTGTTAACTAAATCACGCATAGACCCGTCTTTTAAAACTTTCAACTTCCGAAAAAGTTGTTTCATCGACCAAAAATCCGGCTCACAAATATAAGGCCTGGCCACTGGCCCTGGAATGGCTGATTTCTTATTTTTTTGAGTATTATTGCAAAAATATACACGTAAGTATAGTTTTAAACCCTGATTCTAAACAACATAACTTAAATCCGATGAGAAAAATTGTTTACTCAGTCCTGATTATGACTGCCTTGACCATGGGGTCCTGTACCCTCCCCAAGATGGTCAAAATGTCCAAGGATCAACAGTTAACAGTCACGCCAAATCCTCTGGAAGTACATAAAGACACTGTTACTTTCGACATGGCAGCCAATCTGCCCGTCAAAATGCTGAAGGCAGGAACGGTCTATACGTTGAATACTTTCTACAAGTATGGGGACCAGGAAATTGCGCTGGATCCGATCGCTTTCAAAGGCGACGACTATCCGAATGCTGCCACAGAACAGCCCCGAGTGACCAAGAATTTCTCGTTTGCCTACGCTCCGGCCATGAAAAACGGCGTATTGGAAGTGGAAGGCGTTGCGTCCAAAGGCGCAAAATCCAAGAGCACCCCGCGCATGCAGGTAGCTACTGGTGTTATCACGACATCTAAGCTGGTAAAGCCCGTCTATTACGCGGCTTATGCGGATCATGGGTACAACAATCAGGAAGAACTTGAGCCGGTTATCATCCCCGACTTCATATTTGAACAAGGTCGCTCCATCCTTCGTACATCGGAGATCAGAAGCGCGAAGGGCAAGCAACTCGACGCCTTTATCGCTTCCAAGAACGCAACGCGCACGGTAACCATCACAGGTACTCACTCCCCTGAAGGTGCGGAGCGTATCAACAGCAGGTTGTCTCCGGAACGCGCCGCGGCAATCGAGAAGTACTATCGCCAGCAGATGAGGAAATACGACTACAAAGGCATGGCTGATTCCATCAAGTTCATCCTGAAGCCTGTCATTCGCGACTGGACTGAATTCAAGAATGCGCTGGCCAGCTACGACGGCATCAGCTCCGAGCAAAAGACCGAATATCTGAACATCATCAATGGCGGCGGCACGTTCGAAGATCAGGAGAAACAACTGCAGAAACTTTCTACTTACAAGACTGTATTCCGTGATGTTTATCCGAAGTTGAGGACAGCCAAGACCGAGATTCTTGTTGTCAAAGACAAGAAGACCGATGCTGAGATCTCGGTGCTTTCCAAACAAATAGCTCAGGGAACAAACATGGAATCACTCTCTTATCCTGAACTGATGTATTCAGCTACCCTTACTCCTTCCCTGGAAGAAAAGGCCGCTATCTATGAGGCCGCAACCAAGAAAGGACAGAATTGGGCAGCTCACAATAACCTGGGCGCTGTATACATCGCACAGGCTATGGAAAATCCGGCTAACGCGGCTTCTCTTGCCGACAAAGCCGAAGCACAACTGCAGATCGCTGCAAGAATGCAGGAATCGCCTGAAGTATTGGCCAACCTGGCATCGGTACAGATGCTTAAAGGCAATGCCTACGGAGCTTATAGCAACGCTGCTAAAGCCCTTAATAGCGGCCTTCGCGGTGACAACGCTGCTGGTGTAAACGGTGTAAAAGGCGCGGCTGAAATCTTTACCGCACGCTACGCGGACGCCGTACGCTCTGAGTCTGCTGCCGCCGACAACGCCGACAACCTGTTCAACAAAGGATTGGCTCAGCTGCTAAACAAAGACTATCAGAATGCAATGACTTCATTCAATGAAGCAATTGCCAAGGATGCTAACCTTGCAGTTGCTCATTATGGCGCTGCCATCGCTTCAGCGAGACTGGGCAATGAGCAGGATGTGGTTATGCACCTGACTAATGCTGTCAAGGCGGATCCTTCCCTCAAGCAGGAGGCCCTGACCGACCTCGAGTTTGCCAAGTTCGCGGCAACGGAGGCGTTCCGGAATGCCCTGAGATAACGATTTCTGATTGGATTCTGAGCCCTTCCCTAACCGGAGGGGCTTTTTTTTTGCATTTCTTCGGGACTGCCGCTCCCATAATCCAACATCCGAAACCGTAAACAATTTGCTACCTTGTCGCGAGGTTTGTCAATGCAGCCCTGAGCGACTATTTTTACGGACTTTATTTAACGGTATGAGAGAGATTCAGTTCCGCGAGGCCCTTCGCGAGGCAATGAGTGAAGAAATGAGAAGGGATTCTAATGTGTTCCTCATGGGTGAAGAGGTAGCCGAATACAATGGCGCCTATAAAGTCAGCCAGGGCATGCTGGCGGAATTTGGACCCGACCGGGTCATAGACACACCGATCTCCGAACTCGGATTTGCCGGCGTAGGTATTGGTGCCGCGATGAACGGCGTTCGGCCAATCGTCGAATTCATGACCTTCAACTTTTCCCTGGTAGCCATCGATCAGATCATCAACGGAGCATCAAAGATGATGTCGATGTCCGGCGGACAATTCAATGTGCCAATCGTGTTTAGAGGCCCCACCGGAAATGCTGGCATGCTGAGCTCTCAACACTCACAGAACTTTGAGAACTGGTATGCCAACTGTCCAGGCTTGAAAGTTGTCGTGCCGTCAAACCCCTACGATGCCAAGGGCCTCCTGAAGACCGCCATCCGCGACGACGATCCAGTAATCTTTATGGAGTCTGAACTTATGTACGGCGATAAGGGCGAGGTTCCCGAGGAGGAATATTTGATCCCTATCGGTGTTGCCGACGTCAAGCGCGAGGGCACCGATGTGACCATCGTATCGTTTGGAAAGATCCTCAAAGTAGCGCTTGGTGCCGCGGCTGAACTCGAAAAAGAAGGCATTTCGGCCGAAGTGATTGACCTGCGTTCAGTGCGCCCGATCGACTTCAATGCGGTCGTCGAATCTATCAAGAAAACGAACAGGCTCGTGATCGTCGAGGAAGCGTGGCCCCTGGCGTCTATCTCGGCCGAGATCACGTACTACGTCCAAAAGAATGCGTTTGATTACCTGGATGCGCCGATCCATCGCATCACCAACCTGGATGCGCCCTTACCTTATGCACCAACATTGATCCAGGAGATATTGCCCAATGTGGCTAAAACGGTCAAGGCAGCGAAAGCTGTCATGTATCGCGATTAGGACTCACGCCCCCAACGCTAACACGATCTTCCAGGCTTCTTCAATCTGGCCTTCCGCGAGCCGGTTGCGAACCAGCATGTGCACGGCGCGTGTGCCTTTTGCCATCGCCTCGCGAACCTCTGGCAGTATTCGAACCGGATCGTCAGCAGAAAGTGTCGGTATCGCAACTACATTCGCCAACATAGCCAGTTCATTGCCAGTCAAAACATCACTCAATCTCAACTTATCCGGCAGCTGGTCCATTCCGATTGCCGCACGATCGAGTGGCCTGGGCACGCGAAATATAGACTCCCCGTTAACGCGGGAATAGTAATCTCCGCCCAGGCGCGCCACGGCGTCAAGTTTCCAGGGATCTATTCGTCCATCGGCACCGAGCACGCGTTCATCGATGTGCATCAGGATAACTTCACAAATGACGAGGTTGCCAGCCGCCCCTTTATCACCCGTTGAGATGATTTGGGTTACACGGCATTCCATCGCCACCGGCGACTCGGCTACACGCGGCGGGCGGACCTTGACCGATTCAACCGGCGTGAATCCTGCCTTGACAAATTCGTTGACACCGCGTGGAAATTCTGCGCTCGCAAGCGATACCTGCTGAACCATATCATAGGTCACGATATGAATCACCACTTCCGGCACTTCACGCACATTCTCATACGTGTGCTTTGTTGTGCTATCGCGGCCCCTGCGCGCGGGCGAAAAAACCACAACTGGAGGATTGGCTCCGAAACAGTTGAAGAAACTGAACGGACTGAGGTTGACGTTGCCCTCCTCGTCGACGGTACTAGCAAATGCAATCGGCCGCGGAGTTACTGCGCCGAGCAAGTACGCGTGCATTTGTGGGACGGGAATCTCGCTGGGATCGATTGTCATCTGTAGTGACTCCTTGTTCGCAGTTCGTAATTCGTAATTGTTCGATATTTAAATAAGCATCAATCCCGATAGCTATCTGGACCAAGCAACTTATTCCGCCGGCAAAATTTTCCCCATGCACTCCCCGAACCCAATGCGTACTCCATCTCGTTCCGCAAAACCTCGAAGCACCACCGTGTCCCCATCTTCGAGGAACGTGCGGGTAGTCCCATCGGCCATATGCAAAGCTTTTTGTCCATTCCATGAAAGTTCCAGCAGAGAACCGTACGATCCGGGAGAGGGCCCGCTGATGGTTCCGGACGCATAGAGATCACCGACCTGAACGTTGCAGCCGTTGACTGTATGATGCGCCAGCTGTTGACTCATGTTCCAGTACAGGTATTTCATGTTTGAACGGCAGACCACCATTCGTTCTGATCTATCCGGTTGGATCGACACCTCCAACACGATGTCAAAATTTTTGTTGCCATCAAACGCGAGGTAAGGCATAACATGCGGATGTTGGACAGGCCCTTCGGTGCGGAAGGGTTCGAGCGCATCCAGTGTCACTACCCACGGCGAGATCGTCGACGCAAAATTCTTTGCCAGGAAGGGGCCCAGCGGCACGTACTCCCATTGCTGTATGTCGCGGGCCGACCAATCGTTAAACAAGACCAGGCCGGCAATATATTTTTCAGCGTCGGCAGTCGCTATCGTCTGGCCCAGTTTGGTTTCACCGCAGAGAACAAAGGCCGTTTCCAGCTCAAAATCGAGTTTGCGTGATGGTGAAAAGACGGGCACGGGTGACTCCGGCGGTTTGATCTGTCCTTTCGGACGATGAACCGGCGTTCCCGAAACAACTATCGATGACGCCCGGCCATGATAGGCAACAGGCAGGTGCTTCCAGTTTGGAAGCAGCGCATTCTTCGGATCGCGGAACATAGACCCCACGTTGGTGGCGTGCTCCTCGCTGCTGTAAAAATCGGTGTAGTTGGGTATTCGCACCGGAAGTTGCATCTGAACTTCCTGGATGGGAACGAGGGCAATCTCCGCGGCGGCGGCATTCGACTTGAGCTCATCGTTATCATGGCGGAGGATCCCGGAGATACGATTTCTTACGGCAGTAATCTGTGCCCTGCCAAGTGCGAAGAAATCGTTGAGATACTTTTGATTGAAAATTCCCTGAGGCAGGCCAAGGCCATCCAGGTATCCGTTTTCATGGAGATATACCAGGTCGAGTACGTGATCGCCAATGGCCACACCTGCAACCGCGGTCAGATACCTGGTTCGAAAAATTCCAAAGGGCAGATTCTGAATTGGAAAATCCGAATCCTTCTTCACTTCAACCCAGCTTTTTAGTTTCGGATCATTGGCGTTTGGCATACACCGTTATTTTCTGAAAAGTAAACCTAGATTATTGTGCGCAAATTCCAATAACCAAATTCCAATTAAATCCCGCGGCCCGTCGGTAGAAGAGCGTCAAAATCCAACCTGCACAGACTGCTTTGAAACCGTGAACACAA
>CAZLWX010000002.1:26449-39606 GCA_964563295.1 uncultured Roseivirgaceae bacterium
CCGGAACATGGAACCAGGAACTTAGATTTTTGCCCTAACTTCGCGCAATGGACCTGCCACCGGGCTTTGTTGAAACGATCACACCCCTGCTTGGAAAAGAAACAACTGCTTTCCTGGAAAGTCTGGATGAACCCTCGCCGGTAAGCATTCGTTACAACCTCAGGAAAATCGGAGCACCCGCGCTTCCTGAGCCCGTGCCATGGGCGGACAGCGCTACTTACCTGAACTCACGGCCATCATTCACCCTTGACCCTTTGTTCCACGCCGGAGCCTATTACGTTCAGGAAGCAAGCTCGATGTTTATCGGGCATGCACTGCGCCAATTGATGCCGGAAAACAGACCATTGAAAGTCCTGGATCTGTGCGCGGCGCCGGGTGGCAAATCGACGCTTCTTCTTGACATCCTGCCGGCCAATAGCCTCCTCGTATCGAACGATGTTATCCGCTCGCGCGCAACGATCCTGTCAGAAAATCTCACCAAATGGGGATGTCCCAATGGCGTGGTCACCAACAACGACCCGCGCGATTTTGGATCCCTCGAGGGATTCTTCGACATCATCGTCGTCGACGCTCCCTGCTCCGGCGAAGGGCTGTTTAGAAAAGATGCAGGAGCGACAGCAGAATGGTCTGCTTCAGGTGTAGAACTGTGCGCACGAAGACAACAACGCATACTGGAGGACGTATGGCCTTCCCTGAAAGAGAACGGACTCCTGATATACTGCACGTGCACGTTTAATGAATCGGAAAACGAAGGCAACCTGCAGTGGCTTTCCGATCGTCACGATATCAAAGTCAAATCCTTATCGATCGAACCCTCATGGAATGTCTCGGAATCCAAAAAAGGCGGAGTCGTCGGCTACCGATTTTTTCCGCATCTGGCGAGGGGCGAGGGGTTCTTTCTATCTGCAATTCAGAAGTCTGAACCCGCACGATTGTGCGCGACCAACGTTCCGAACTATTATGAAAAGGCGCCGAATAAGCTGGTCGATGAAATTCGTCCGTGGATCAACTCCGGAGAGGTCGAATACCTCCGTTACGGGGAACAACTGATAATGATCCCGGCAGGAAAGCTGGCCGACATCTCCGTTCTGGCCCGGGCGCTGCGAGTCATTAGTGCCGGCACCGCGGTTGGATCGGTTAAGCGATCGGGTATTGTGCCTGAACACGCCCTGGCCATGAGTATCCTGGTCAACCGGGATGCATGCAACACCGTAAATGTCGATAAGGACACCGCTTTGGAGTACCTCAGACGCGCGTCACCCCAGATTGCTTTCACCGAAAAAGGCCATCACCTCGTCGCGTTCCAAAACGTGCCCCTCGGTTGGGTGAACAACATCGGGCAGCGCTACAACAACCTTTATCCGGTCGGCTGGAGGATCAGGATGAGCGACAATGTCGGGCGCTGACCGTTCGGCTTTAGCTGGCTATTGTTTCCAATTTATTTATTTTTGCCCCTTGTCTGTGCACCGAAGCGCAGCCAGAGTTAACGTACATGTCGCTATCCACAAAATACGATCCGGCGGAAGTCGAAGACAAATGGTACCAATATTGGATGGACGAAGGGTTTTTTCGTTCACACCCTAATCCAGAGAAGGAACCGTATTGCCTTGTCATGCCGCCACCGAATGTTACGGGCGTGCTCCATATGGGGCACATGCTTAACAACACCATCCAGGACATCCTGGTAAGGCGGGCCCGGATGTTGGGCAAGGAGACGTGCTGGGTGCCGGGTACCGACCACGCGTCGATCGCCACCGAGGCAAAGGTCGTCGCGATGTTGCGGGAACAGGGGATCAAGAAGTCGGACCTCACCCGCGAACAATTTCTCAAGCACGCGTGGGACTGGAAAGAAAAGTACGGTGGTATCATTCTTCAACAGCTGAAAAAACTTGGGGCTTCGTGCGACTGGGACCGCACCGCGTTCACGATGGATCCGGATTATTATGAGGCCGTTATCGACGTATTCATCGATCTCCATAAGAAAGGCTTGATCTATCGCGGGTTGCGCATGATCAACTGGGATCCTCTGGGAAAAACAGCGCTCTCCGATGATGAGGTTATCCATCGCGATGTTGCATCAAAACTCTACTATATAAGGTACCGGATTGAAGACAGCGAAGAATATGTGACGATTGCTACAGTACGACCTGAGACCATCATGGCGGATTCTGCTATCTGCGTCAATCCAAAAGATGAGCGTTACCGGCATCTCAGGGGCAAGAAGGCCGTCATCCCACTGATCGATCGATCAATTCCAATTATTGAGGACGATTATGTCGAGATGGACTTTGGAACGGGTTGCCTCAAAGTTACCCCAGCCCACGACATGAACGACTACGAGCTGGGAACAAAACACAACCTCGAGGTCATCGACATTCTGAACGACGACGGTACCCTAAACGAACGGGCTCGGATATGTGTCGGAGACGACCGCTTTGTAGCCAGAAAAAAAATTGCGAAGGAGCTGGAAGCAAAGGGGCACCTGCTTCGTGCGGAAGACTACACCAGCAATGTCGGATTCTCCGAGCGTACCAATGCCGTGGTCGAACCCAGGCTTTCATTACAGTGGTTTGTCAAAATGTGGGATATCACCCGGACGCCTCACCAGGTGGTCATGGATGATACGGTCCAACTGATTCCACAGAAATTCAAAAACACATACAATCATTGGATGACCAATGTTCGCGACTGGTGTATTTCGCGTCAGTTGTGGTGGGGTCATCGGATACCCGCCTGGTACGATGAAGAAGGAAACTACGTGGTAGCGAGGACGCATGACGAGGCGGTGGACGAATACAGAAAGATTTACCCGAATGCAACACATGCCACATTGACTCAGGATCCTGACGTTGTAGACACCTGGTTCTCGAGCTGGCTATGGCCGATCGCGGTATTCGACACATCGGTATTCCGCGAAAAGGGAAAGCCTGGCAATCGTGATCTGCAATATTATTATCCAACCAACGATCTCGTTACCGCCCCTGAAATCTTGTTCTTCTGGGTGGCGCGAATGATTATTGCTGGTTACGAATACCGCGGGGAACGTCCGTTCGCCAACGTCTATCTCACGGGCATCGTCCGCGACAAGGAAGGCAGGAAAATGTCGAAGTCGTTGGGCAACTCACCAGACGCTCTCGAATTGATCGGGCAGTACGGTGCGGATGCAGTAAGGGCGGGAATGTTGTTCAGTGCGCCGGCCGGGAACGATCTTCTCTACGACGAGAAGTTGCTCGAACGCGGCAGAAATTTCGCCAATAAGATCTGGAACGCTTTCCGGCTTGTGAAAGGCTGGGACGTCGCCGGGGATACTTCCGAAGAAAACCAGGTTGCGATGAGATGGTTTCAGTCGAGGCTGAATGAAGCTCTCGGGGAGATTGAAGATCTATTTGCGCGCTTCCGGATTTCCGATGCCCTGCGGTCACTGGAAAAATTGATCTGGGACGATTTCTGTTCGTGGTACCTGGAAATGATTAAGCCAGGGTTTGGCGATCCTATTGATTCAGTAACTTACAAAGCAACGATCAGGTTCTTTGAAGTTCAACTCAAAATGCTGCATCCGTTCATGCCCTTCATAACGGAGGAGCTGTGGCACGAGCTTGACGCACGGGGTCCACGTGATTGCATTATCGTAGCCGATTATCCAAAGCCAGGTAAGTTTGATCAAAGCGTCCTGGACGAAGCTCTGCTTGCGTTTGACATTATCAAGGAGGCGAGAAACGTCAGAAATTCGAAAAACCTCTCGCAGAAGGAACCTTTGAAGCTCGTCGTTCGAAACGGCGAACAGGTTCCTGCCGGAGCTTTCTGGGCGTTGATAAGAAAACTCGCCAATCTGTCTGAGGTGAACTTTGACCAGGTGCCCGCCGCCAATGCCACGCAGTTCATCGTTCGATCGTTCGAGTTCTTCGTGATCCTCGAGGGTAAGGTAGATACCGAAAAGGAACGTGAAAACATTCTCAAGGAAATCGCCTATCAGAAAGGATTTCTGCAGTCGGTCGACAAGAAACTGGCAAACGAAAAATTCGTCAATGGAGCTCCGGCAAAGGTGCTTGAGATGGAGCGAAAGAAGAAATCGGATGCCGAAGCTCGCATCCGCGCTTTAGAGGAGAACCTTCAGCGACTTTAGAACCTCGCCGCAATCAGCAGCTCAATGTTTTTGTATTTGAGGCCAAACTTGCGGGCCACGTGCTCTTTGGTAAGTCCACCCTTGTAGGTGTACACACCCTTCATGAACCATTTGTGAGTGAAGATCATCTCCTCGATCCCACCTTCCTCGGCGGCCCGGAGTATTGTCGGCGTGAAAATGTTGCTGAGAGCAGTGGTAGCCGTGTGTGCAACCCGCGATGCGACGTTCGGCACGCAATAGTGGATGACACCGTGCTTTCGGAACACGGGTTTGCTCAACGTGGTGATGTCAGAGGTTTCGATGCAACCGCCCTGATCGATGCTCAGGTCGATGATCAGGGAGTCGGGCTTCATACGGCTCACCATCTCTTCCGTGACGACGTGACGTGCCCGTCCCTTCTCGGCACGGAGCGCTCCGACGACGACATCAGCTGTTTTCAACGATTCGCTCAACGTGATGGTGTCAATCGTCGATGTGTATAGCTGTTGCCCCAGCAAGTGTTTGACGCGTCGAAGCTTGTACAAGTGGTTGTCGAATATCTGTACATCGGCACCCAATCCGAGGGCGGCGCGTGCAGCGTATTCGGCTACGGTTCCCGCGCCGATGATTACCACTTTTGTGGGAGGTACACCGGTGATACCGCCCAGGATAATACCCTTGCCGTTGTTGACGGTGCTCAGGTACTCAGCCGCTATCGACACCACAGTACTGCCCGCTATTTCACTCATAGCGCGGATGATCGGCATCCCGCCTACCTTGTCCTCAATAAACTCATACGCCAGAGCGGTGACTTTTTTCTTCATCAGCGCCTGTATGTACTCCGCTTTCAGGTGACCGAGCTGGATGGCGGAGATCAGGGCTTGACCCGGCCGCATCATCTCGATCTCTTCGACGGTAGGAGGTTCTATCTTGAGGATAACTTCAGCCTTGTACACCTCTGATGGAGAATAAACGATTTTGGCACCCGCATCGCTGTACAGCTTGTCAGAGAACTTGGATCCGACTCCAGCCTTGGTCTCCACCCATACTTCATGACCATTGTTCACAAGCAGGTTCACTGCGTCAGGGGTGAGACTCAGACGGTTCTCCTGGAGCGAAATCTCGCGCGGGAGGCCGATAAAGAAAGAATGTTTGCCTTTGCTAACCTTTTGCAGTTGCTCTTGCGGATAAAGGCTGGTCTTGCTGGCCAGCGCCTCAAATCCGGTTTTCTTCTTTTCCGTCATGAACAGAAAGTGATAAAGTTCTTTGGGTGCGGTTGTCGGTCGTGATCAACACTTCGGCTCGTTTTTCCGGGATCAATGATGGGATCTTTTCTGGCCATTCGACGAAACAATAGTTCCCTGAGTAGAAATACTCCTCAGCTCCGATATCATACGCCTCCGCCTCATCTTTTATGCGGTAAAAGTCGAAATGAAAGACCCTGGCCCTGTTTGGCAACAAGTACTCATTGACGATGGAGAAGGTTGGGCTGCTCATGGCATCGGTGACGCCCAGCTCAGTGCACAGCGTCTTGATAAAAGTCGTCTTGCCGGATCCCATTTCACCATGTAAAAGCCAAATCCTATAGCCAGAAGCTTTTTCCAAAAAAGCCCGGGCAACCACTCCAAGGTCAGCCAGGCCCGCTTCATGAAAAACCCGGCCCGCGCCCTCACGCCACATTCTTCGAATTTAAGAAAATTATGGGAATGATCATCTCCTCCATGGAGACTCCTCCATGCTGAAAGGTGTCTTTGTAGAAGTTAACGTAGTAGTTGTAGTTGTTTGGATAAGCAAAAAACTGGTCCTCGATCGCGAAGACGTAGCTTGTCGAAACATTCATCCTCGGAAGAAAAAGCCGCTCAGGCTTGTTTGCTACCATCAGTTTATCTCCCTCGTAACCAAGGTTCCGGCCTTGCTTGTAACGCAGGTTGGTGTTCACGCTCCGGTCGCCGACAATCTTGAAAGGTCGCTTTACGCGGATGGTCCCGTGATCGGTCGTCAGGACGACCTTTACGTCTTTCTCCGCGATCTTTCTCAGGATATCGATCAAAGGTGAATGCAGGAACCACGACCGTGTGATGGACCGGTAGGCCGACTCATCGGGCGCCAGTTCCCGAACCATTGCCATGTCCGTGCGCGCGTGCGAGAGCATGTCCACAAAGTTGTAGACGATCACATTCAGATCGTTCTGAAAAAGATTGTTTACACTGTCGGCCAGGTCGCGGCCTTCCTGCAAGTTCTTGATCTTATGATAACTCATCTTCGCCTGAAGGTTATTCCTTCTCAATTGTTTCGAAAGGAATTCGTCTTCAAAGTTGTTCTTCCCCTCGTCTTCATCTTCGCCGACCCAGAGGTCGGGATGGGACTTCGCCATCTCGGACGGCAGCTGGCCCGAAAAGATCGCGTTTCTGGCATAGGCGGTGGTCGTTGGCAGGATGGAGTAGTAATGCTCCTCTTTCTCGACCACGAAGAACTCCGCCAGGACAGGCTCGATGACCTTCCATTGGTCAAACCTGAGATTGTCGATCAGCACGAAAAATACGGGACGGCCCTTACTCAGTTCGGGGAACACCTTCCTTTTCATCAGCTGGTGTGAGAGCAGAGGTTTGTCCGCGCGCGCATCGTTGAGCCAGCCCTCGTAGTTTCTGATGATGAAGCGCGCGAAGTTTGTGTTCGCCTCTGTCTTCTGAGCATCGAGCACCTCTCCCATCTCCTGATTTTCATCCATTTCGAGCTCCCAAAAGACCAGCTTTTTATAGATGTCGGCCCATTGCTCATGGTTCATCACATCCTGAAAGGCCATGCTGATCTTGCGAAATTCCTGTTGGTAGTTGAGGTTCGTTTTTTCGGTAACCAGCCTCTTGTTCTCCAATATCTTCTTTACCGACAGTAGAATCTGGCTTGGGTTCAGTGGTTTGATCAGGTAGTCGGCAATCTTGGAGCCAATCGCTTCCTCCATGATGTGTTCCTCCTCGTTCTTGGTGATCATCACGACGGGGAGGTTAGGTTTGCTGTTCTTGATTTGGGCCAAGGCTTCCAATCCCGACATGCCGGGCATATGCTCATCAAGGAACACGACATCGAAATTTCGTTCATCGGATAGCTCGACCGCTTCAGCACCGTTGTTGACCGGCGTAATGTCGTACCCACGCTGTTCGAGGAACATGATGTGGGGTTTCAGCAAATCGATCTCGTCGTCGGCCCAAAGAATACTGTATCGCTGCATATCCGTTTTTTTTCAATTTACAGAATTATCGCGTTGAAAATACGCATTTGGTTCACTGGAAGCGGGGGAATGCGTTGACTTTTTCAGGTAAATAAATAATGCCAAAGTGCAGCAATGGCCGAATACCTGTAATTTTACCCAACGCAAAACAATATCTTCCGATTGCGAAAGAAGACCATCATCAATGACCCGCTTTATGGATTTATCCATGTGAAGAGTGAGCTCATCTTCGCGATCATTTCGCATCCTTTTTTTCAACGGCTGAGGTACATCAAGCAGCTTGGCGTGACTGACTTCGTTTATCCCGGAGCTGTTCACAGCCGTTTTCAACATGCGCTAGGCGCCATGCACCTGATGGGCCAGGCACTGGACAGCCTCCGGTACAAGGGGGTCGCTATTTCCGACGACGAATATGAGGCTTCACAGATCGCGGTGCTCCTTCATGATGTGGGGCACGGACCATTGTCGCATGCCCTGGAAGAAACACTCCTCGCCGGCATCAAACACGAGAGCATTTCATACCTGCTGATGTCGGAGCTGAATGCGCAATTCACCGGCGCACTTGATCTTGGGCTGAGAATTTTTCGCAATGGCTATGGACGCCGGTTCTTCCATCAGTTGGTCTCCAGTCAGCTCGATATCGACAGGCTGGATTATCTCAATCGCGACTGTTTCTTTGCTGGTGTTTCGGAAGGGACAATCGGCGTTGACAGGATCATCGCCATGCTGACCGTTCATGATGAACAACTTGTTGTTGAAGCGAAAGGAATTTACAGCATCGAAAATTTTCTGAATGCGCGACGACTGATGTACTGGCAGGTTTACCTGCATAAAACTACTGTCAGCGCAGAACGGATGGTCGTGAACCTGATAAAAAGGGCACAGGCATTGGTGCGGGCCGGCGAACGCGTTGATGCAAGTGAGTCCTTCATGGTATTCCTGAAAGGTGCGTTTACGATGGAGAAGCTTCGCGAAGACCGGCATGCCATTCTCGCTTTCGGTGAACTCGACGACCACGACCTGTGGGGTGCGATTAAGATGTGGAAAGACCACCCTGACAAGATCCTAAGTGAAATCTCCCGAATGTTGCTGGAGCGAAGGTTGTTTCAGATTATGCTGAGCAGCGAGCCGATTCAGAAGAGCGCGGTAGATAAAGTGCGGGCACTCGTGGCCAGTCACTATAATGTGCTTCGCGCGGAATCATCATACTTATTTTCTACCGGCACCGTAAGCAATGAAGCGTATACCGAAGGCGAAAAAATCAACATCCTGACACGAGGCGGCGAACTGCTTGACATCGCGCAGGCAAGTGATCTTCCTAACATCAAAGCGATTAGCAAAATCGTCAAAAAAAACTATCTGTGCTGGCCTAAAACAGTATCTTTGCACAATCAGGCGTAGGTGGACGGCAGTGGCCAGGCTGACCGGCGCCGATGCCAGGGCTAATGTCAACTACATGGAATTTACCATCGATCAGGTAGCTGCGATGCTCGGAGGTGTGGTGAAAGGTGATGGCGCAGAAAAGATCAACATGCTGGCGAAAATTCAGCAGGCAAGAAAAGGTCAACTCGCGTTCCTGTCCAATCCGAAGTACGAACAATACATCTACACCACGCAGGCGTCGGCGGTGATTGTCAGGAAAGATTTTGCGCCTAAAAAATCCGTTAGCGCAACGCTGATCCTCGTCGACGACCCGTATAGCAGTTTCACAGCGCTACTGGAAGAGTATCACAAGCTTATCTCCTTTCAGAAATCCGGCGTCGAAGAACCTTCTTACTTCGGCGATAATTCAATTGCGGGGTCGGGCCTTTATCGCGGTGCGTTCTCGTATGTGGGCAAGAATGTGCGCATCGGCGAAAACGTCAAAATCTTTCCGCATGCTTACATAGGCGATAATGCGGCCATCGGCGACCATACGATCATTCATGCCGGTGTAAAACTGTACGCCGGCGTTCGGGTGGGCAGCCACTGTACCATTCATTCGGGCGTCGTGATTGGAAGTGATGGGTTTGGATTTGCTCCCCAGGAGGATGGCACTTATAAGACCATTCCACAGCTTGGCAATGTCATTATCGAAGACCATGTAACAATCGGCGCTAATACGGTAATTGATTGCGCTACTTTCCTGGGTGATTCCACTATCGTTCGAGAGGGTGTGAAGCTCGACAACCTTATTCAGGTTGCGCACAATGTCGAAATCGGCAAGAATACGGTCATTGCGGCTCAAACGGGTATCTCTGGCTCCACGCGCATCGGCGAAAATTGTGTTATCGCCGGCCAGGTAGGTATTGCCGGGCACCTGGTGATTGCGAACAACAGCAGTTTTGGTGCCCAGGCCGGAATAGGAAAATCGATTGAAAAGAACGGTGAAAAGTTGATGGGCACTCCTGCATTTGACGTGCGGGACTACTACCGCGCATACGCCGTTTTCAAGCAATTACCCGATATCAACATCAGGCTGCGCGAATTACAGCAACGCGTGGAGGAACTCTCTCGTTCTACTGCGGTATTTAACGGCGAAAAACGCTGAGAATCAGGCGTTCACCTACTCAAACGATTTCGGAACACCCCGTCTCATTAATTGGATAATCCGGATATTTGGGATTAAATTTGCCGTCTTTCCATTAATATGCTCAACATCAAGCAGCAGACCATTCAGAAATCTGTCACGTTATCGGGCGTAGGCCTGCACACGGGTGTTCAGACCAATATGACCTTTCTGCCTGCAAAGCCCAATCACGGAATACGATTTCAACGCACGGATCTGCCCGGATCCCCGATTATCGGCGCTGACTGCGAAAATGTTGTCGATGTTTCGCGCGGAACCACGATCGAGCAAAGCGGAGCACGGGTGAGCACGATTGAGCACACGCTGGCTGCCCTGGTTGGACTCGAGATCGACAATGTGTTGATACAACTTGACGGACCTGAGTGCCCGATCATGGACGGCAGTTCAATTCAGTTCGTAGAAACACTCAAGGGGGCTGGTACAGAAGAACAAAATGCTATTCGCGATTTCTTCGAAGTCCAGGAGCCCCTTTTTTACAGAGAAGCGGCCCGCAATGTTGAGATCGCGGCGCTTCCGCTTGATGATTATCGCGTTACGGTAATGATCGATTACAATTCACCGGTGCTCGGAAGCCAGCACGCATCCATTACCGACATCCGGCAATTTGAAAAGGAGATCGCATCATGCCGTACGTTCTGTTTCTTGCACGAACTGGAGATGTTATACAAAAACAATCTTATTCGCGGAGGCGACCTGAACAACGCCATTGTGATTGTTGATCGCGTAGTTCAGGAGAACGAGCTCGATAATATCGCCAAGATGCTGGGCAAACCGAAAGTTGCGGTGAAGCAGGAAGGCATTCTCAACAACATTGAACTTCGCTATAAGAACGAGCCCGCCCGTCATAAGCTGCTTGATATAGTCGGCGACCTGGCACTGGCAGGTCGACCGCTAAAGGCGCAGGTATTGGCTGCACGGCCGGGCCATGCCGCAAATGTCGCATTTGCTAAAAAACTCAAGAAAGCCATGCACGAGGCGGATAAGCTCGGACGGCCTAAGTACAATCCAAGCCTCCCGCCGGTGATGGATATCAACCGGATAGCGGCGACATTACCACATCGCTATCCCTTTCTGCTGATCGATAAAATCATCTACCTCGATAACGAAAGTGTTGCCGGCGTGAAAAACGTCACCGCCAACGAATATTTTTTCCAGGGCCATTTCCCTGGCAACCCGGTTTTTCCGGGAGTTTTGCAGATTGAAGCGATGGCCCAGATTGGGGGCATCCTGGTGTTGAACACCGTGCCCGATCCCGAAAATTACTGGACTTATTTTTTGGGAATTGAAAGCATCAAGTTCCGGAAGATGGTTTTGCCGGGCGATACTCTTGTCATCCAATGCGATCTGGTCGCGCCAATCAAAAGAGGAATTGCAAAAATGTACGGCCGTGCGTTTGTCGGCAACACACTCGTGTGTGAAGGAACGATGACCGCCAGTATCGTCAGAAAAGATTCATGAGCCGATCTCCCCTAGCCCACGTCCACCCCGACGCGAAAATTGGTGACAATGTAGTCATTGAACCGTTCGCCACCGTTCAGGGCGATGTCGTGATCGGCGATGGATGCTGGATAGGACCTACAGCGGTAATCTGCGATGGCGCCCGACTTGGCCGGAACGTCAAGGTTTATCCCGGTGCCTCGGTGTCGGCAATTCCGCAAGATCTGAAGTTTGCGGGTGAAAAAACGGAAACGATCATCGGTGAGAATACGGTAATCCGCGAATGCGTAACCATCAGCCGCGGGACGATCGACAAATACAAAACCGTCATCGGCAAGAACTGCCTGTTGATGGCATACGTCCACGTTGCACATGATTGCCTTGTTGGGAACAATTGCATTCTTGCCAACGCCGTGCAAGTCGCCGGTCATGTCACCATCGAAGATTGGGCTATCATAGGAGGCGCCAGCGCGCTGCACCAGTTTGTGCAAGTCGGTGCCCACGTCATGGTCTCCGGTGGTTCACTGGTTCGCAAAGACATTCCACCGTATACGAAGGCCGCGCGGGAGCCGCTCACCTATGCAGGCATCAATACAATCGGACTTCGGCGCCGCGGATTTTCGCCGGAAAAAATATCCGAAATACAAGAGATTTACCGCTACATCTTCCTGAAAGGCATTAACAACTCAAAGGCCGTGGAAGTGGTTGAGCAAGAGATTCCCGGCAGCACTGAACGCGATTACATACTGGATTTCATCAGAAACTCAGAACGCGGAATAATGAAGGGCTATGGCGGGAATGACTGATCACCACGCCGGAATCCGCTCTCCTGTTTCCGCTCATAAATGATCAATCGTGGACTCCACGCCTGCAATTCCATCGGACCATCAACCAACGCGCAACTTCAGCATCGCAGCCGTCGATCTAGGCAAGCGATTTAACCGCGAATGGATCTTTCGTAATCTGCGCTACGAGTTCCGGTCACCACATCGATACGTGATCACGGGTCCCAACGGCTCCGGCAAGTCAACCCTGCTTCAGCTTTTGTGGGGACAAGTCCCACCGACGACTGGCACAGTGCGTGTCAAGGCCGGATCGCCCGTAGACGCCGACGACATCACCAGACACATCGCCATCGCCGCGCCATACATGGACCTCATCGGCGAACTGACGTTGATGGAACACCTTCGATTCCATTTCCGGCTTCGAACAATCAGAGATGGGATCACCATGCAAGACGTTTTGGATATCGCTTATCTGAACGATGCCGCGGACAAGTATGTCCGAAACTTCTCCTCCGGCATGAAACAGCGGCTGAAACTTGCGTTGGCGCTATACACCCAGGCTGACGTCGTCTTCCTCGATGAGCCGGGAACCAACCTCGACCAGCGGGCTTTCGAATGGTACAAGCAGGAGATGGAGAAGGCGCGGGGAAAATGCATGGTCATCATGGCCTCCAACAATCCGGCGGAGCAACCACCGGGGGCGGAGATCATTAATATCCTGGAATACAAATAAATTCCAATAACGAAATCACAAATCCCAATTAAATTTTCAATAATCAATATTCAAATTCCAAACAAATTGTAACCAATCCGCCTGACCATTAGTCCAGAATCAAGCCCGTTGGAAATCCGAATCCGTGTGTAAGTTTGAGTCGCGCGGTGAATCCTGAACTCTAAATTCTAAGACAACTACGAATTTGGAACTTGCTGCATCACTTGAACACCTGAACACCCCAACACCTGAGCACCCAGAGAGCCAAAGCTAAAGGCCAAAGACCAAAGGTTAAAGGCCAAAGGCCAAAGGTTAAAGGCCAAAGG
>CAZLWX010000002.1:39706-94919 GCA_964563295.1 uncultured Roseivirgaceae bacterium
CCAAAGGTTAAAGGCCAAAGGTTAAAGGCCAAAAGCCAACCGCCAATAGCCAATAGCCAATAGCCAGCGACTGGCACCAATTTTTTAGCAATTAGCTATTTAGGTTCGGGAGGGGGTTACAATCGCGCAAACGCGATAATAAACGCCCAAGAATAGCCTTGATGATGCCTAATTCGGCCTGTTTCACTATTTTTACTTACTTTGGACTATTGAAATCGACTTTGACAATGAAATTTATTACCAGAATACTCTCAATCGGCTTGCTGGGTGCGTTAACAGCCTTTTATGTCAGCTGCAAACCAGATGAGCCGACCAAAACCGCTGAAGAAATTCAGCTTGGAAAGCTTGTCAGCACGTGGGCCCTCAGCAGCGCCAATGACAGCGAAGACCGAACGGCTGACTTCCCCGGCCTGGTATTGACCATTTCCGGGACCTTCCAGCCTGGGCAGACCTATAACTACAGCCTCACCGGAACCCGCCCCAATCCCAGCCCTTGGCCTGCAAGTGGCACCTGGAAATTCGGCGAAGACGCGAATACGGATATCATCCGCGATCCCGGTTCGCCGAGCGAAACCAATTTGACCTACAGCGTTAATGACAACACGCTGACCATTGAATTTAACATACCGTCAGGAAGCAGCGGATGGCCCGGAGGACGGATTGAATCGGTGGAAGGTGACTGGACCTTTGTGTTCACAAAACAATAAGATCGGCTCCAGCGCGATCCCTCAGCTCATTTCAGTACTACGACCGTAATGCCATCGCCACCGCGATCTACGTGTTCGTCGCTTACCGACACGACCTGACTGAACTTCTTTAAATTATCGCGCACTACTTTTCGCAATACGCCTTCTCCTTTGCCATGAAGAATCCGGACTTCGCCATGCCCGAGAAGAATCGCCTGGTCCATGAACTCACTCAGTACCGGTCCTAACTCCTCTACCCTTTTTCCCCTGACATCAAGTGTACTGTTGAAATTTGCCTGCTTCTCACGAAGGTCAATTCCGAGTGAATGTCTTGAAGCAGGCTCCGCCGCCTTTCGCGGCTGATCAACTTTCTCCAAACGACTCAAATCGATTAGTGACTTTAGTTCGCCGAAACCAACGGACGCGGATTTACCCTTGATGGACAACACTACTCCGCTGCCCTCCTGCCCCGCAATTCTGACCCAGTCACCGACAGCGATTGGCTGAGATCCCCTCTCCTTTTGGTCGCTTGTCTGAGTGACCCGCTGCGTCAATGATTCAAGGCCTTTTCTGACGCGGAGCGTTTCCTTTCGCTCGGCGCGGTTCTCGCGAATATGGCGGATCGTCTTCTCTATTTCCCGATTCGTTTGCTTGAGCAGTTGAGATGCTTCCTCCCGGGCTTTTCCGATGATCTCCTTCTTTCTCGATTCCAGGTCCTCGGAAAGCGCCTGGTATTTCGCGAGTGATTGCTTAAGAGCCTGTTCCTGTTTCTCCATTCGCCTTATCCGCTCAGTGAGCTCCTGCTTTTCTCTTTCCAGAGACCGCACGAGTCGTTCGAAGCCGGCCAGGTCCTTGCCGACCAGCCTCTCGGCCTCGGCGATTGTGTTGCCGGGAAGTCCGGTCTTTTGTGCAATCTCAAGCGCGAATGAACTCCCTGGTTTACCGATGTCCAACACATACAGCGGAACCATGTTCTTATCGTCGAAGCGCATCGATGCGTTGGAAATGCGTTCGTGACTACTTGCAAAAAGCTTTAGATTATAATAGTGCGTGGTCGCCACGCCCCACACCTGTTTCTTAAGCAAGGCTTCCAGGACGGCCTGGGCAATGGCCCCGCCAAAATTTGGATCTGTTCCCGAGCCAAGTTCATCCATGAGCACCAGCGACCGCTGATCGGCGTGTTCGATGAAGAACGCCATGTTCTTCAAATGACTGCTATAAGTGCTCAGGTCATTTTCGATCGACTGTTGGTCGCCGATGTCGAGAAATATCGAGCTAAAGACTCCCAGCCGCGAACGTTCCGAAACCGGTATCAGCAAACCGCACTGGGCCATATATTGCAATAATCCTACGGTCTTTAGACATACTGATTTTCCTCCCGCGTTAGGTCCGGAGACCAGCAACATAGGGCTATCAGGCTCAAGGAAGATATTCGACGGCACGACGTCGCGCTTTCCTTTGAGGCTGAGAAACAGGAGTGGATGGCGAGCGTTATACCAGGTCAAACCCGGAGAAGATTCGACGACCGGCAACTCGCCTCCGGTCTCCAGGGCAAACTTCGCTTTCGCGCGAATAAAGTCGATCTGGCCGAGAAAGTCGAATGCCTGCCGGACTTCCGGCAACTGGGGCCTCATTTCGTCTGTCAATTCTTTAAGGACGCGAATGACTTCTCTTTTTTCGCCGTGTTGCAAGTCGCGTATTTCATTATTGGCGTCAAGCATTTCAGCCGGCTCAATAAAGACTGTTTGTCCCGAAGCGGATTCGTCGAGGATAAATCCTTTCAAACGGCGTTTGTGTTCCGAAACCACTGGAATAACTACCCTGCCGTCGCGGATGGTAGGGAGCGCGCCATCAGGCACCCACTTGTTTTCAACCGCCTTCCGGAATAGCTGATCGGCGAGCCTACGGAGACTGGATTCCTCATCGCGCAATCGCTTCCTGATCTTGCCCAATTCCGGCGTGGCCCCATCGCGTACTCCGCCGCGATCGTCGATACTCTTGTGAATGCGCCCGGGTAATTGTGTTGTGATGGCAACGGGTTGGGCTAGACGCTGAAGTTCAGGATAGAGATCGCCAGCCTTTGACAGAAACGAACGACATTCGATCACGGTATCCATGGCCTGGGCCATCTGAAGAAACTCTTCACCCTCGAGATAAGCCCCTTCAAGGGCGATGCGGTCAAGCCACTCCCGGCCATCGAAAAAATGCTGAGAAGGAAAGGGCTCGGCTTTTTCCAGGATGAGTCGCAGTTCGAGGGTCTGCTTCAGTAGTGCTGCGATCTTCTTCGCATCTGTTTCAAATGTCATCAGGTCAACCCAGGCTGCACCTGAGGGTGACAGGCACAACGACTTGAGCTTTTCCCGGATCGTGTCAAATCCCAGCCTGGCCTCCAAGGAATCCGGGTAAATCATTTCGGTTTGGCAGAACGGTTCATGCGTTGCTCCCGTAATTGAAGGGAGTCGATCAGCGCTGCATAAATCTCCTGGATTTGGACGGGCCGGTCACCGTAGTACCTGAGTGATCGTTGAAACGTTGAGTCTGGTATACCAGTCTTTCGGGCGATATCATCGCGCATCAGGTAGAACACCTCCTGTGCCGAGTCAAATTCAAGCGACAAGCGAGAGATTTTTTCTTCAGTGATGTACACCTCACTAAGGACGTTCACCATTTCCTCTTTCGAGAGGATGCCAGGGGGTGTCCGGGGCTGCTCTTTACATGAAATAAAAAATATCAGCAGGGGCAATATCCGGTACCGAACAGCTTTAAAATTGAAAATACCTTTCACGTTTGTTAATCGCCTATGCTCCAAATGGGTGGCGCAAAATACTCATAATTATCCTATTTTGAGGCCGTTTTGGCAGGTGCGAGCCTGGCAAGACCACCATGCAACCGACGGGAAGGGAAACAAGTATCGGGCCATGAAAGATATCATTAAGAAACTACGGAAGTACGAGATCCAGATTCGCAAGGCGATCAACAGCCAGATGCAGGGTGACTTCCGTTCGATTTTCAAGGGCTCAGGGCTTGAATTCGACGACGTTCGTCCATACCAGTATGGCGATGACATACGCACGATCGACTGGAACGTTTCAGCGAAGGGACATGGCACTTTTGTCAAGACGTTTCGGGAGGAGAAAGAGCAAACAGTATTTTTTATCCTCGATGTCAGCGCCTCAGAGGATATCGGTAGTCCGGGTAGAACTAAGAGCGACGTGGCCAAAGAAATATGCGGTGTGCTTGCCCTCTCGGCAGGTAAGGAATCGAGCCACCTGGGCTTGATCTGCTACTCCGACGTTAAGGAAAAATACGTGAAACCAACCAAGGGGCACTCGCAAGCATACCAGATCATTGCGGCTTTGGCCAATCTCAAACCCCGCTCGCCGCGGACAAACCTCACCCGGGCGATCGCGTTTGCGTTAAATACGATAAAAAGAAGGAGTGTTGTGATACTGATATCGGACTTCATCGACGAAGGATTTTATCCAAACCTGAAGTCGCTCGCCCGCCGCCACGACCTGGTCGTGATCCAGATCAGCGATAAACGCGAAACGCGTCTACCTAAACTCGGCATTATTCCAATCGTGGACAAGGAGTCGCGCCGCACGCTTTGGATAAACACATCGTTCGGCGACTTTAGAAACAAAGTGGTGAGACGTTTTGAGAGCCGTAAGTCGGAACTTGAAGAATTCAGCCGGAAACATCAGATCAATTTCCTTCCCCTTGCCACAGACGAGGATTATGTGCCGAAACTCCTCCGGCTATTCAAAGTCAGGAACAAATCGCTGAAGACGACATGAGCCGCCAACAACGACGGTATGAGGGTGACAGGCCGGCGCGGAGCAGCCTCCGGTGCACAATTCCAATATTTTTTGCCGTACTGGCAATGGGGATCAACTTTGGCTATTGCCAGGATGTTCGTGTCAATGGTGGTTTCCTCAGCGATAGCCTGAAAATCGGCCAGGAAGCTGGGTATTTTCTGTCGGCCCATTATCCCCAGGACCTGACGATACTCTTTCCGGACTCATCATTCTCGTTCTACCCTTTTGAATACAGCAGGAAAACATACTTCACTACGCGAACGAAAGACGGGATAAGCGCCGACAGTGCCATCTATTATCTGACAACATTTGAAGTAGACCGGGTTCAACACCTCGATCTTCCCATTTACATTGTGCAGTCGCACGATTGCACTACCATAGTTTCGCCTCGCGACAGCATCCTATTGACTCAACTGGTTGCCCAGGTGCCGGACTCGATCAGCATCGACAAGCTGCCATTGAAGATGAATACCGCCTATCAGCGCGTTCACCTGCAGTTCAATTTTTGGATGTTCATGATCGGCGTGGGCATTGTCGTCTTTATAGCAATTATGGTAGTGATTTTTTTCGGCAAGCGGATTTCAAGATTTTTCACGGTGCGCCGGCTGCAGCGCAACCACCGGGAGTTTGTGTTGCGATACAATGCTTTCCTCGCACAACTGGAGGCAACTTTTTCCCGTATGACCACCGAGTCGGCATTGGCTGCCTGGAAGAAGTACATGGAACAACTGGAGGCAAGGCCGTACACCAAGCTCACTACTCGCGAGACGATGGCATTGCTTCGCAACGATCAGCTCGGCAGCATGCTTCGCTCGCTCGATAAGGCCATCTACGGCCACGACACCCGGGTGATCGAATCGCTCCACGACCTGCGCCATTTCGCTGAAGAGCGTTTCTCACAAAAAATGGAACAAGTTCGCCATGGAAAATGAGGTCGTAACGCCGTGGTATTCATTTCAGTGGTTTGAGCCAGCGACGCTTCGGAATTTTTCCTGGGAGCATCCGGAATTGCTGTATGCGTTGCTCGCGGTGCCCTTGCTATTCGTCATCAGGTGGCTCTTTCGTTTTTATCTAAATCAGAAACTTCCGGTCGCCGTTTCCCAAAAAGATCTCCGGACTTCTCCTCTCAATCTTGTTCGGCTCGTGCCGGAATTGCTGATCATGGCCGCCCTTGCGCTTATCATCGTAGCCCTGGCTCGCCCGCAAAAGACCAATGAGAAAGTGGAACAATGGACGGAAGGAATCGACATCATGATAGCGCTCGATATTTCGCAGTCGATGCAAATCGAGGACTTTTCTCCGAACCGGCTCGAGGCGGCAAAGAAGGTGGCGCTTGAGTTTATCGAAGGCAGGTTGCAGGACCGCATCGGATTAGTGGTGTTTTCCGGCGATGCTTTCTCCCTTGCCCCACTGACGACCGACTATGATCTCTTGCGCTCCTATATAAATGAAATCAATTTTGATATGATTGAAAATCGCGGAACAGCCATCGGCAGCGCGATGGCCGTGGTGACCAATCGGATGCGGGAATCAGACTCCAAATCAAAAGTTTGTATTTTACTAAGCGACGGCGACAACACTGCCGGTAACATCGATCCTATAACCGCAGCGGAACTCGCCTCGGCCTACGGAATCAAGATCTATACGATCGTCGTGGGGAAAGAGGGGCTGGTGCCCTATGGGAAAGATTTTTTCGGGCGGCCAAACATGATTGAAAACACCGTGGATGAAACGACGCTTAAGCGGATGGCATCGATTGGAGGCGGTGAATTTTTTCGGGCCACCGACAACCTGGCTCTTGAACAGGTCTTCAACAAGATCGATACATACGAGAAAGCTGAGATCAAGGAAACACGGTTCAAAGATACATCTGACTACTATTTCGTCTACCTGCAGTGGGCCTGCTGTTTCTTCCTTTTGTGGCTGTTGCTCAAGTCAACCTTCGTCAGCAACATTCTTCAGGACTAAAAAACTCGTACATTGAAGCCGTCGGCTATGAAAATTAGCCGCCCACCGAAAATCAGCAGGACCAGTCCCAGTATAAAATTCATGGTCCTGATGAATCGGGGGGTGAGCAGCTGCCGAAGATTATCTGCCAACTTAACTTTGATCACATCGGTAATGAAAACCGTCCCGACGATCGTAGCAAAATAGGGAACAGCTTTTGAGGGTGTCACGTAACCGAATTTTGTCGTCGCCACGCCAACGGTGCCAAGCCAAAAGACGAGCACCATGGGACTCAACCCATTCACAACAAACCCCTTCGTCACGAGTCGATAAGGACTTCTGGCCTTTACTTTCTTCGGGTCGTAGTGCATCAGGATGCGGCTCTTGACAAACAGGTAATAGAGGCCCATGCCGAGGAGGACTGCACCGCCGAAATACGCCAGGTATTCCCTGAAGCTGCCATGATCAAAAAGCTGGTACACGCCGAGGTAGCACAGGGTAATGTAAAACGCGTCGCTGAGCGATACGCCCAGCGCGACATAGCATCCGCTTCGGAAGCCGCGTTCAATACTGGTTTGAAGGAGGGTAAAAAAGACCGGACCTATCAGAAAGGCAAGCACGATCCCGGAAATAGCACCATTAAGTATGCTGTCCATTGGATCGGGATTTCAAGAATGCCTTCCATTCGTCCAACTGGTTTCTCTTCATCACTCTTGGAAACTTGTTTTGGCCTCCAACCTTGCCCTTCGACTCCAACCAATCGTAAAACGTGTGCAAGGGGAAAACATCCACGACGACTTCCTTAAGGGCCGCACTTCGTTCGACGGCATAGTCGTCGTTCAAAACTTTGAGGTGTTGGTCGAGCTTCTCCTTCAGTGCTGAAGGATCTACCTGATCGTCGGTTCCCACGAACCAATGGTGGGCGAAGAGGTTGTCGTGCGGGACTCCGGCGACGGTAAATTCCTGAATGGTGATGTTCAGGTCATTCGCCGCAAGCTCGATGGCCTTGGTCATATTATCAACAGAAAGGTGTTCGCCACACAGACTGAGGAAATGCTTCGTTCGACCGGTAATCACGATCTCACTATTCTCCAGGGAAGTAAAGCGAATGACATCACCGATGAGATAGCGCCATGCACCCGCACAGGTCGACAGCAGAAGGGCATACTCTTTACCTTCCTCCACTTCATCGATCATTAGGGCTTCGGCGTCAGGCCGTACCTCGCCGTTCGAGTCGAAGTTGCGTTCGTCGAATGGCACAAACTCATAGAAAATTCCATTGTTAAGCACCAGCCTCATCGATTTGCGATTGGGATACGCCTGGAATGCAATGAAGCCTTCGGATGCCAGGTAAGTTTCAATGTAATAGATCGGCCTCCCCAATAATTTCTCAAATCCTTTCTTGTAAGGATCAAAGCTCACGCCGCCATGAACATAAACCATGAGGTTGGGCCAAATTTCATGAATGTTCGCCGCACGATGATGGGCTATTATTTTTTCAAGAAGTATTTGTATCCACGCAGGAACACCGACAACGATACCGATATCCCAATCGGGGGCCCGCCTGGCAATTTCATCCAGCTTGACATCCCAGTTCCTGTTCTTCGCTATTTTCTTTCCAGGCTTGTAAAAATGTTGAAACCAGAATGGCAACTGCGCCGCCTGGATGCCGCTGAGGTCCCCCTCAAAAAAGCTTCCTTTCCGGTTGAGGTGTGTGCTGCCGCCGAGCATCAGGATACCGGCCTCAAATGCTTCCGGCTGTAAATCGTACTTCGACAATGTCAATATCTGCCGCACGCTGGTCTTCCGGATCGCCTTGGTCATGTCTTTGGTAACCGGAATATATTTGGAGGATGCCTCAGAGGTACCCGAACTCAGCGCAAAGTATTTAACACGGCCGGGCCAGCAGACGTTCTTGACACCTTTCTGTGCCTGCCGCCACCAGTCGTTGTAGATCTTGTTGTAGTCGTGAATCGGTACATTCTTCCTGAACCGCTTGTGAAATTCGTTTCCTTCCTGCAGAAACGCCTCTAATATATCGGCAAACCGATAGTACTTTCCAAACTCAGTGGTATTGGCGGCAATCAGCAGCTCCTTGAGTTCTTTCTTTTGAAGATCAAATGGTGACGTGTAATCCTGCTCCAGCATTTCCCGGAGTCGGATCCCTTTTTTCAGCAATGTTCCCAGGATGGCCATTATGGACGGGTGGCGTTGGCCTCAAAAATAGACATGAATTGGTGATCTGCCCAACTATAAATGTGGTTAGTATTACATCAAAATTACAGTAAAATTGCGTTTCACAACCGTCGCCTGAACATGGGCATTAGCAGCAACTTACTTGAAATAAAAAGCCGTCTACCGGCAACATGCAAGCTTATAGCCGTCACAAAAACTCAGCCTGTTGAAAACATTTTGGAGGCCTATCATGCGCCACATCGTCTTTTTGGAGAAAATAAGGTACAAGAACTGACCGCAAAGGCAGAGGCGCTTCCGCGCGATATTGAGTGGCACATGATCGGTCACTTGCAGACCAACAAAGTGAAATTCCTGGCGCCCTTCGTTGGGATGATCCATGGTATCGACAGCCCACGACTGCTGGCGGAAGTCAACAAGCAAGCTGGCAAGCACGGTCGCATAATTCCCTGCCTCCTTCAGGTGCACATCGCGCTCGAAGAATCCAAATTCGGATTCTCGGAAAGTGAAATCAATGACCTTTTGAGCAGTAATCAAATCCTTCAATGGAGCAATGTGCGTATAGAAGGTCTGATGGGAATGGCTACCTTTACCGATGACAGCGTGCGCGTCCGGTCGGAATTCAGATCGCTAAGGACTCTGTTCGACAAGATCAGGGAGCAACGTCTTCCGCCATCTGTCAGGATGAGTGAATTGTCGATGGGAATGAGCGGCGATTACCATATTGCGGTGGAGGAAGGCAGCACGATGGTAAGGATTGGGACGGCAATTTTCGGCGAGCGTAAACCCTGACTGTATAGTATATGACACAACGCACGACATTAGTAACGGCCGTGATCACGGCAGGACTGGCGGTGGTACTCGGTGCTTTTGGAGCACATGCGTTGAAGGCCAGGCTAACAGTTACCGGGTACGCAACCATCTACGAGATGGCCGTGCGCTACCAGATCTACCACGCTTTCGCGATGTTGTTCAACGGCTTGCTGATGCAGGTGTTCCCATCCAAACGCTTGCGGGTGGCGAGCTGGTTTTTTTTCGGTGGTATCATCTTGTTTTCCGGCAGTCTGTATGCGCTGGCTTTGTCAGGCACCCCCATGCTAGGGGCCATTACGCCTGTCGGCGGAATTGGTTTTATCCTCGGATGGCTGCTGATGCTTCTCGGCATCCTAAAAAGATAAAGGGCCCTTTTTCAAGGACCCTTTGATATCATGATGACTTCGCGTTACTGTGGATTCGTGCTGCGCGGCAATACATTTGTTGTGAACGTGATCTGGTTGCCATCCGCATTTACAGCATTTGAAATGACTGTTACAGGTTTGTTTTGCCGGCCCATCTTACCAGCGCTATTGAATGCCACTGTAAGTTCACCTTTTCCTCCAGGGGGGATTGGGTCGCGCGGCCAGCCTTTTGGCGTGGTACAACCACAACTAACCTGCACGTTGGTGATGATCAGCGGCTCAGTGCCCGCGTTGGTAAAATGAAAGGTGTGCTCAACCTTATCACCCTGCATAATGTCACCAAAATCGAATGTCTTTTCCTCGAATGCGATGACGGCGCCATCCGTTTTTTCGTTGGTCTTATCCTGCGCAACAGCAGCCCCGGCAATTCCCATCA
Source organism: uncultured Roseivirgaceae bacterium (assembly GCA_964563295.1). GTDB lineage: Bacteria > Bacteroidota > Bacteroidia > Cytophagales > Cyclobacteriaceae > Chryseosolibacter. The sequence goes on from CAZLWX010000002.1 coordinate 49,965, forward strand.
GGACCAAAAACAAGTACTTTTTCATGCTTTTCAATTTTTGACAAATTTAGTGAGAAATTCCTCAGTAAAAATATGAATTTGAGGCCAATTCAAGCACTCTTGTTCATGCAAACACGATGCCGATTGTCCTTATCGATAACCCGGGAACGCAAAATGTAACCCCGATGGACAAAGAAGTTGCCCATGTTTATGGAAATCGGGTGCGCGTACGCGTTTGCGGACTGTGCTGGCAGGATGACCGCCTGCTTATGGTGAACTACCGCGGAATTACTGACGCGGCGTTTTGGGCGCCCCCCGGCGGTGGCGTTGAGTTTGGACAGTCCATTGAGCAGACTCTCAGGCGCGAATTCCTGGAAGAGACCGGTCTCGAAATCCGACCAGGACCGTTTCTCTTCGGCTGTGAATTCATCCAGGCTCCATTGCACGCCATTGAATTATTCTACCCTGTCATCATTGAATCAGGCACCCTCAGGCGAGGTTCCGATCCAGAGTTGAACCTGATTGAGGATGTCCGGTTCATGACCTTAGCGGAGTTGCTCGCTCTCGGCGCGAACGAAATACACGGCATCTTTCGCGGGCTGAAATCGCCCGATGATTTGATGCGTTTGAAGGGGTTTTTCCGCATATAAGCGCCTGGCGCCTTCATTATGCCCCATAAAATTTCTATACTTGTAGGATAGTGCAACCCCCTTAACGGTCAAGTCTTGCAGACAGCGGCGATCAATTACAAACTCATCAAGAAGATTAGGGATGAGCGTTTTGAGGAGGACCTCATTCATCAATATGACCTCCTGATCCACATCGGCGCGCGCGATTTGCAGGTTGGGGTGATCGACACGCAGGAGAACAGGTTGTTGCTCCTTGAGGATTATGTTTTTCCCAACATGTCGTCGCCAGACGACTTAAATCAGATTCTCGAAGAATTGTTCGATGCGCACGCCTTTCTGAAAGCGGCGTTCTGGAAAACAATCAAGATCTCAGTCAAGAATAACAAGTTCATTCAGGTGCCCGAGGCTCTTTTTGTTGAGGGAGCTCAACGAGACTATTTGAAATTCAATGCCCAGTTAAGCGCTGACGAGGAAGTGCTTTGGGTGGCCAATAAGCGCATCAACGCCGTCACCGTGTTCGCCTTCCCGAAAGAACTGAAAGCATGGCTACACAAGCTCTACCCGTCGACTCAGCCGTTTTTCATGCACCAGTCGGCGGTGATTATTGAGGGCATCACGCAATTCTCTTCTCATAAGCGCGACAATCCGCTTTACATTTACATTGACCGCTTCAGGCTGCACATTCTGTATTGCAAGCAAGGGCGACTGCTCTACTACAACCAGTTCGCCATCAAGCAATTTTCGGATTATGTGCGCTACATCATGCTGGTGCTAAAATCCCTTAATCTCGATCAGTCCACCAGCCAGATCCTCTTGTGGGGTTATATCGGCAAGAATTCACCCCACTATCACGAGTTTTACAAATACATCAGCAATGTTACTTTTGGGCACCGGCCCAGACATCTCAACTACGGTTATATGTTCGACGAGGTTCAGGATCATCATTTCATGGACCTGTACTGTATGGACTTGCTCACGAACGGCACTCAGCAGTCAACATAAGTTCAATCACTCATGGCCGAAAAAAAGATTGCGTTGTTTCCCGGGTCATTTGATCCGTTTACCAAAGGCCATGAGGACATTGTGCTTCGCGGCCTGCAACTGTTCGATGAAATCATAATCGCCATTGGTTACAACACTCAGAAGAGCAGCCGGTACTTTGCCGTCGACATGATGGTCGACAAGATCCGCAAAACCTTTGAGCGTTATCCCGTCATCAAGGTTGTCGTTTATGATGAGTTGACGGCGGAACTAGCGAGAACGCACGGTGCCCGATTTCTGCTGCGTGGAATCCGGAATACTACCGACTTTGAATACGAAAACAGCATTTCACAGGTCAACCGTAAACTGTATCACGAACTGGAATCGGTGTTCCTGATCACTTCTCCTCAGTTTGCCTGGATAAGTTCTTCAATCATCCGGGAAGTTCATCGCTATGGAGGCGACGTCAACGACTTTCTCCCCTACCCCCTATAAAATCAGCGTCATCATCAGCGTCATCAGCGAAAACATTTCCATCACCGGTCAGTGGTCAGCGGTGAATCTCCTGCTTTTCATAGAACCTCTCAAACACGTACTGGATGGACTTGTACGAATGCTCGAGCGCGTGGTATACTTCCTTTGGCGTCATCCAGCGAACTTCTTCGATATCTTCCGCGGATGCCGGCTTCATCTTTGAATCATCAATGCTCTCCATGAGATACCAGCGTGTTTTTTTAAGCATGGCACGTTTGTTCATGGTATAGGTGTGCCACGTCGTACAGATCTTGCGGGCGAGTTTGACCGAAATATTGCACTCCTCCTGCACCTCGCGGACGGCGGTTTGTCGATATCGTTCATTCTTTTCTTTCTTTCCTTTCGGGAGATCCCATTTCTTGAGTCGGTAGATCATCAGATACTTCTCTTTCTTTTTGACCAGCCCTCCCGCTGCCTTGACCATTTTGAACTTGGCGCGCAGATATCGCTTAATAGCCTTGTAGTCGACAACCGACAGCTGCAACGACAGTACATTGATAGGCACTTTTGAATTCAGGTAGGCGAGAAGCGTATCGAAATGACTCTCGTCGACATTCTGGATCCAAAGGTGATGAAGGAGGCCCGCCTGAGTGATGGGCTCCGCAGCAGCATCGATAGCATGATTGAATCGGCCGGGATCGGGGCGCACCCCAGGCTTAAGGATGGTGACCGGAATGTCATTGATAAAAATGATCATGCATCGTGCATAAGATCCCAGTTCGCAAAAGAATAAATTATTCGCGAGTGGGCAAGTACTTTAAGACATTTTTACCAGGGCCCGGATAAAGCGGCTGGGGTTTACTTTTTCCGCATGCGAAATAAACTCTATTTTTGGGCATGTCAATCATGAAAGTGCAGGCCTCCACTGCTGCGGTAGTGGCCTCCATGTTGCTGAAGATTGGAGCGATTAAGTTGAGCACCAAGAGACCTTTTACCTGGAGCTCGGGGTGGAAGTCTCCTATTTATTGCGACAACCGGCTTTCCCTTTCATACCCCGACGTCCGCGCCGCGATCAGGGACGCGCTGGCCGATGCGATTCGAAACAATTTCCCGGAGGTTCAGGCGATCGCTGGCGTAGCTACTGCTGGTATTGCCCAGGGCGCCCTCGTTGCGGATACGCTCATGTTGCCGTTTCTCTATGTGCGCCCCAAGCCGAAAGGTCATGGCATGGAGAATCTCATTGAAGGAAAAATCGCCCGGGGACAAAAAGTCGTCGTCGTGGAAGACCTGGTTTCTACAGGTGGAAGCTCCCTCAAGGCAGCGGAAGCACTGCGGGACTCGGGTTTTCACGTACTCGGAATGGTCTCCATTTTCAACTATGGTTTCGACGTGGCAGAAGAAAATTTTCGTAAGTCTAACGTGTCCCTGGTCAGCCTCAGCGACTATGGTCATCTGCTCGCGGAAGCCCTCCGTGAAAATTACATCACCGAACAACAGTTAACTTCCCTTAAAGCATGGCGAGTGGATCCCGAGAACTGGAAGAAAGAATGAAGTTGCAGGTTGCACGCGCTAATTTGGAAGGGTTACTCCCATTTAATACATTTACCGCAATTTAGATCAGGACCTATGGAGCAAATTCCCAGGAAAGTCACGCAAATATTGGTCGAGAAACTGGGCATTGCTGAATCTGAAATCACACCCGAAGCCAACTTTGTCAAAGACCTGGGTATCGACTCGCTCGACTATGCAGAGATCGTGATGGAGTTTGAACAAACATTTGACATCCGAATCCCCGACGATGACGCCGAAAAGCTTCAGACATTTGGTCAAGCTGTAGATTACATACGCGAGAAGCTTAAGTCGAAGTAATCACACTGGCTTTTCAACCTCAAAGTAGCTCCACAGACGCGTTGCCTTCGATGAGGACTCCTTTACAAATGGTTGCGAGATGGCGAGGTTATTCAGCCTGCAAAGTTTCCACCCATTGCGCTCATCATCCCACAATACCACAAACTTTTCACCTGAGATAAGCATGATATCCATTTCAAATATCTCCTCCTCCTGCCGGTCATAAAGACCGGTGAACTGCAGGAGGATATGGTCTTTTTTAAACAGTTCCCCTTTACGACAGTCGATGCTGTTTAGACGCATCAACAGCTTTGCCTCTTTATTCCATGCCTTGAAGACCAACTTCCGAGGCGTAAAGAATTCCATATATGTGAAAAATTAGTAATGTTGGATTGTGAAGAACGAAGATAACGCATTATTCATTGTCAATAAATTCGCCGGGGGCAGGATCCATAAGAATATTGACTTGGAAATAGTCAACTCTTGCCGCGCGCGGGGCTGGAAATGCGAGGTGCAATTCACGTCCGGTCCCATGCATGCAACAGAACTGGCCCGAAAGGCAGTAGGAAACTGCAAGTTGATCGTGGCGGTAGGCGGCGACGGCACGGTGAATGAAGTGGCGCAAGGATTATTGGGTTCTACCGCGACCATGGCGATCATCCCAACCGGGTCGGGCAACGGTCTTGCTCGTCACCTGCGAATACCACTACGGTTGAAAACAGCACTTGCACATCTGTTCAATATGGATGAGGTCCGAATCGACACGTTTCGGCTTAACGGTCGTCTGTCGCTCAATGTTTCGGGTATTGGATTCGATGGACGTGTTGCCGGACTTTTTGCCGGCGGCCATCGACGAGGCATCCCGGCGTATGCCTACCACGCTACAAGCGCATATAACTCCTTCCGTGAATTCGAGGCACGAATCACGCATGCTCGCGGCGAGCAAACCCATCGCGCCTTTATCATCGCCATCGCGAACTCGTCGCAGTATGGGGGCAACGCACGAATTGCTCCTGCTGCATCAGTGTGCGATGGCCAGCTGCACATCAGTATCCTGAAGAAATTTCCACTTTTCCGGGCGGATGTTATCCTTGACATCTTTCGGGGTAAGATCGATCGTTCTTCCTATTGCACAAGTGTCGAGACCGACCGGCTGGAAGTGTATCTGAAGGAGCCACAACCCTACCACGTCGACGGCGAATACGCTGGTGAAAATGCCGAGTTTGTCGCGGAGTTGCTGCCGGCAAGTCTCACCATGCTCGTACCGCACGCCCATCAACCGCGACCGGTACTGTAAAACCCCGTCAAAATACCCCAATCTAAGTTAGTCGCGTAGTGGTGAAATTCCGTTAAATCGCGCAGTTTAACCCTGAATCAATATGAAAAAATCTTTACCTCTACTCTTGCTCACATTCGCTTTTGCCAATGCTGTAGCACAGCTCGCGTTGCCGCCTAGCGGAGACAATCAGAAGTCGAGTGTCACTCAATGGATTGGTCCCGTGTCAGTGACCATAACCTACAACAGTCCCAATGTGCATGCGCCGGATGGAAGCGACCGAGCCGGGCATATCTGGGGCGAATTAGTGCATTACGGTTTTATCGACCAGGGATTCGGCACATCGAAAGCAGCGCCGTGGCGCGCAGGTGCGAACGAGAGCACAACCATTACCGTTTCCCATGATGTGAAAATTAATGGAAAGGACTTAAAGGCTGGAACCTATGGCCTGTTCCTGGCTCTTGAAAAGGAAGGGCCCTGGACATGGATTTTCTCCAACGATTCGAAAAGCTGGGGCAGTTATTTCTATGACGAGGCCAAAGATGCTCTTCGCGTGGAAACGACTCCGGCAGACGCACCGTATACGGAGTACCTCACCTACGGCTTCGAAGACCGGGAACGTGGATCAGCGACCGCTTTCCTACAGTGGGAAAACAAGAAGGTTCCCATGAAGATAGAAGTGCCGAATGTCAACGAACTGTACGTGGGTCTCATCCGCGACCAACTCCGGGGTGACCTGGGATTCGACTATCGCAACTATAGTCAGGCAGCACGATTCGCAGCACAAAACAAGATCGACCTTGATGAAGCCCTTACCTGGGCAAATGCCGGGATCGATGCTCCCGCGGGACAGGAAGAGTTCTTTACACTGCAGTCAAAAGCAATGGTGCTTACCGCGATGAATAAGCCCGCTGAAGCAGAAGCCATGATGGACAAAGCGATCAACCACCCGACGGCTTCCGTTGGTGCTGTTCACCAGTACGGGAGAATGCTACTCAACCAGGGCAAGAACGAAAAAGCGATGGAAGTTTTCCAACTGAACAGAAAGAAGTATCCACAGGATACATTCACGACCTATGTCGGACTGGCGAGAGGCTATGCGGCGCTGGGCGACAAGAAGAATGCCATCAAGAACTGGGAAATTGCAATCAAAAATCTCCCGGACAACCAGAAGCCGTACCTTTCAGTCTACCAGGCGGAACTGGCCAAACTGAAGGGATAAACTGAATCCAAGTTTTTAGTTTGTGGTTGGAGTTGGTAGTTGCCTTTAGTTCAAGCTACAAACTACAAACCACAAACTTTAAACTAGCCCGGCAGCTTGTAGTCGTTGTGATATTTGGCTGTCCGATATTCATTTGCAGCCGATTCGCGGAAGAGCGCCTGGCTCTCATCCCAGTGCACAATCTGTCCGGTCCTATATGAGATGTTTCCCATCTGGCAGACTGTCGCGACATGGGCGCCGGCGCTGACCGGGCAAGCAAGGTTCTCAAACTTCCGTGACTTGACGACGTCGACAAAATTCCGGGTATGCGCATCGAGCCCAGAACCCTTGTTCGGCTGGAAGGGAATTGCTTCCATTCGTTTTTCATCCGGAATTACTTCCCACCCACCGCGGTGAAGGACCAGTGTCCCGTTGTTACCGATGTATGAGATTCCGTGATCGCGGCCGTAATTGCCATTGCTGATACTTTGGGCCTGTTCCCACAGCATCGTAAAATCGCCGAAGTCGTAAATGGTCGCCAGCGTATCCGGGGTCTCGTTTCCGCCATCAGGATAGGCATATTTCCCTCCGGAAGCATACACCGATTTCGGCAGCCGCGCATCCATGCCCAGCAATGCATAGTCGATGAGATGGACGCCCCAGTCGGTCATTAAACCTCCTGCATAATCCCAGAACCAGCGGAAGTTGAAATGAAATCGGTTCTCATTAAATGGTCTCTTCGTTGCGGGGCCCAACCAAAGGTCATAGTGAACTCCTTGCGGCACAGGTGAATCAGGCTTCGCAGGGATGTCGCTCATCCATCCCTGGTATGCCCACGCTTTTACAGTGCGGATCTTCCCAAGCTTGCCGGTTTTCAGAAAATCAAGAGCGTCGACAAAGTGCGGCATACTTCGCTGCCACTGCCCTGCCTGCACAGCGCGGTTGTATTTTTTTTGGGCTTTGACCATCACCTCGCATTCGGTAATTGAATTACCGACTGGTTTCTCGACATAAACGTCCTTTCCCGCAGCACAGGCATCGACCATCTGAAGACAATGCCAGTGGTCCGGCGTTCCGATGACCACAACATCAATATCCTTATCGTCCAGAAGTCGGCGATAGTCAGTGTAGGTGTCCACTTTGATATCTCTCTTCTTCAATTCTTCAACGCGACGGGCAATCACATTTTCGTCGACATCGGCAACGGCCTTGAGATTAATCTCGGGAATCTTCAGAAATGACGTTGTATCCGACCAGCCCATGCCATTGATTCCGATGGCCCCGATATTAATACGGTCATTCTGTGAAACGCGTTTACTGCCTGCGATGACTTCCCACGGAAGTGCGCTCGCCAAGCCTGCTCCAGCAAAAGCCTGTGTCGATTTGTTCAGAAATTTCCTTCTCGTATAGGACATGACGGTTGAATTTGTTGAAAGGTGAAGTTCACCAGATGTCGATATTGAAAAAGCTAAGCTAATCCGGCAAAGGGACATATCAAACACTTCGGTGATAAATGGGCGCCATTATGCCGTCAGTGCTTTTTTAACCAGGCTGAAGTAATTTCGTTGAGGATGTTGACCTTATGTTGAAAGTCACCTTTGATCTGCTCGCGGATGCGGTTCATGTTACCGAGGAGCAGCTCGGTGTTGTCAGGAAGTACACCGTCGAAGAATTCGCGAATGCGTTTAGCCATGGTTGGGGACTTGCCATTAGTGGATATGCCAAAGCGCAAGTTACCGCGGGTTACGACGGATCCCAGGTAAAAATCGCAGAGCTCAGGTTTATCCGCAACATTGACCATCAGCCGGCGTTTACGTGCGAGTGTTCGAATGCGGCGGTGGAGATCGGCGTCGTCGGTAGCCAGAATCACCAGGTCTTTGCTGGACAGATCGCGAACACGGAAACCTCTTTCCACCAGCCTCACTTTGGGAAACCGCGATGCGAGTGCTCTTATCTCATCGAGAAAGTCTTCTGCAACGATACTGACCCTGGCTTGCGGACTGCATTTCAGCACAGCGTCTAATTTCTCAAAGCATACAGTGCCGCCGCCGACAATCAAGGTATCCAGTTCACTAAGCCGGAGGAACACGGGAAAAAGTTCGTTGGTATCTGTCGGTTTGGTCGCGGTGTCCATATGGTTAGCTGTTCGCAATGGCCTCACGCGCCTGTGAAACGACGTGGCTGAATTTTCCCAATCTAACCACCTCTCCGACGACAATAATGGCCGGAGCCCCGATGCCCGACGCTCTTGCGGCCGCCTCGATCGTGGAAACTGTTCCTGTTACATATTTTTCTTCGGCCATTGTTCCATTCTGGATAATTGCGGCCGGTGACTCACTGCGGCCGTTTCCCGAAAGGATGTCCGTGATGGTTGCGAGCTTAGACATTCCCATCATGATAACGATCGTTGCCGAAGACTGTGCAGCGAGCGCGACGTCACCCGATACTTCACCAGCCATCGTCGTGCCTGTCACCACCCAGAAACTTTCGCTATATCCACGTGCCGTGACGGGTATGCCGACCGATGCGGGTACCGCCAGGGCACTGCTGACGCCAGGGATGACCTCCGCGGGAATACCGAATCTTCCGGCAAACTCCACTTCTTCCGCACCACGACCGAATACGAATGGATCACCGCCTTTTAATCTCACAACGTGTCCATACAGCAAAGCAAACTCGACAATCAACTCGTTGATTTCTTCCTGAGAGCATGAATGAGCACCGGCGCGCTTTCCCACGGACAAAGCCGGCGTGCCTACCGGGATATATCCAAGTATCTCGTTGCTGACGAGAGCATCATACAATACGAGGTCCGCGCATTTTAAAGCTTCTACAGCCTTGATGGTGATCAGCCCAGGGTCTCCGGGGCCCGCCCCGATGAGCGTGACTCGTGACTCGCGGTGTAATGAAAAAATTGACTGGATCATTGCACAATGGTTTCGTTGAGGTTGGCCCGGTAAGCAAATACCTTCTTCAAGAACTGTTCAGCATCTTCCCGATACGATGCAGCGAATGCAGCCGACGGTGCGTGTCGATTAATGCGCAGCACGAATGCCTTGAAGTCGTCGGTGAAGGCAAGCTCCTGTCGGGCAATGAAATGCTGCTGAAAATCGTTCATGGTCTGCATCTGCGTGCTGGGCCGGACATTGACTGTGAGCAACAGCGCTTTTGCGGTGTTGATAAACGTGTTGTAGCTGTGATAGATCGAATCGGCGTACAGGCCATTATCCAGCGCTTCCTTCGACCATTGGAGTTTCTCTTCGCTGTCGAACAGCAACGTAGACACCAGGTCGATGATCACTCCAGCGCATTCGCCGACCGCTGTATGCAGAACAAAGTTTGCATCCTGACCCCAATCAAGATATTCGCCAGGCAAAGTCGAGGTGATGTCGCCGAGCGGTTTCAACATCGCGTAAAAATGATTTCTTCCCTTGCGGCTGAAGTACATGTGAAAGTATTCGCCGTCCATCGCGTTGGCATCATAGTCATCCAGCAGTAATCGCAATGCCTGAGGTCCTCTCCTGCTGGGAATCTTGATGATCTTGTCCGAAATTATTCCCTGACCGTTACCTGTTTTTCCGCCACCCAGCAAAACGACGAGTGCGGGCAGCACCTTGCCCTTCTTATCCTTGATCGTGCTCCCATGGAAACCGATGCTGGCTAGTCCGTGCTGCCCGCATGAATTGGGGCACCCGCTGATCTTTATTTTGATATCATTATTGTGGATCAGGTCAGGATATTCTTTGCGGATCACTCTCTCAAATTCGAGCGACACCTGCGTGCTGTCGCTGATCCCCAGGTTACAGGAGTCGGTCCCTGGACATGCCGTTATGTCGGCAACGCTATCGAACCCCGGTTCAGCCAGTCCCAGCGCGTCCAAAGCCGCGAAGACGTGACTCAACCATTCGGCCCGAACAAACTTGATCAGATAACCCTGGTTGACCGTTATTCGCAGTTCCGTGGAAGCGAACTTATCAACCACATCGGCGAATTGGCGTGCCCGGGCCGACGACAGGTTTCCCAACGGGAGCTTCACGTTCACACCGTAGAATCCGTCTTGCTTTTGACAAATTACATTGGTGCTTCGCCAACGTTCGAATTTCGATTGATCCTTTATAACGACACCTGGCAAATCGACCGGCGGAGGAATGTGCGGCAACGGATAGGCGGCATGATCAACGCGATGCAACTGGACTTTCAATGCCACGCGTTCCTCTTCGACCAGCCTCAACAGTTCCGGGAGGCCGACATCATCGAGCAGGAATTTAAAGCGCGCTTTCATCCTGCGGCTGCGCTCGCCATAACGGTCGAAAACCCTGAGCACGCTTTCAATGAACGGAATGGCCTGGTCTTCTTCCAGAAATTCAAATGCGGTCTGTGCAACGTAAGGGTTTGCTCCTAATCCACCGCCAATCAAAACCTTAAATCCGCGTTGGCCATCGCGCAATCGCGGAATAAATCCCAGGTCGTGAATGAATGTGTAAGCAGTATCATCATCGCTGCTGGAGAAGGCAATCTTGAATTTCCGTCCCATTTCCTGGCATACGGGATTCCTCAAAAAATAACGGAACGTTTCCCATGCATACGGTGAAACGTCAAAGGCCTCATTCGGGTCAATACCAGCTGTGGCTGAAGCCGTTATGTTTCTGACGGTGTTCCCACACGCTTCACGAAGAGTTATGTCGCTCTGCTCAAGCTTCGTCCACAACTCCGGTGTACGGTCCAGGCTGACAAAGTGGATTTGGATATCCTGACGCGTGGTGGCGTGAAGATTGCTGCTGGCGTATTCATCAGAGATGTCGGCGATGCATCGGAGTTGTTGGGTCGTAATGCGCCCAAAAGGCAACTTGATGCGTACCATTTGTACTCCCGGTTGACGCTGACCGTATATTCCTCTTACAAGGCGCAGACTGCGAAACTTCTCCTCATCTATTTCGCCATTGCGAAAGAGCCGGATCTTTTTCTCCAGGTCGATTATATCCCGAGCCACGACCGGTCTGTGCAAATTTTCCAGTTCTGAACGAAAGCTTTCCATGTTTTCCTTTTCTTGATTTGTATAAAATGAAAAAGCCTTCCCTGGTATGCAGGAAAGGCTCCGTATCGTTTTAGTTCATCGACTACTCACGAATCCATCTTCCTGCATGATACCCCAAAATGCTTACAACACCAGCATGCAGCGGGCGACATAAGCATCATCATACAGGGAGAAAACTTCTTCATATCTAAGTTAATCAATCGAAAGTATGCGATTTCCTTGCAATATCAAACGGGCCACCGGAATAATTAGAGAATTTTTAATTCCAATCAACTTCCGAACAACTGTTTGTTGACTACCGCAATCGTTAGAGGCGTGCAAGTTACGAGTCGCAAGTGGCAGGTGTTGAGTAGAGGAATCGCAAGGTTTCAGGAGCAGCTTCCTTCGCCCGAAGCGTGAGGTTATGAATCATGCAGCGACAAGACGGAATTCGCCACGCGGCAGCTTCGGGCTGAAGGGAAGCCTCAATATTACATCACCGGTCAATTGACCGAAACATTCAAGCGTATTTTCTCGAAAGCAAGATTTCTCACCGCTTCGAGACCATTGTCAGCTCTGAGGTTATTACCAAGTATCTTGCTGTCCTTCCAGGGGTCCGGTGAAAGGTGACGCAGCAGCCGGTGTGCCTGCGTTTTTATGCTTTCGATATCAGTCGGTGACAGTTGGCGTTCCAGGTCGGGCAAGTGCAGATTTGTCTTGCGATCACGGACGTCGATCAGCCGATTCCAATAAGCGACCAAAATTGGCGACAGCTCAAGCTGGAGGAGGATCTCCATGAGATCGCGGGCCTCATTCATCACGATTCGCCACGCTCCTTCAATTCCTCCAAAATCATCCAGGGGCGATTTATAAAGGCGCTTGAGGTCGTCGAGATTGTACAACTCGATACACGAGTTCTCGGATAACTGGTGGTTGAAGTTGCGCGGCATTCCAAAATCCAGGACAAACCAGACCTTTTGAGACGAGATCTTGCGCGCGAGAAAGTCGTTGGCGAACACCTGCACTTCATAGTGCGTGGCGCCGATGATCACGTCGGCTGCCATCACCTCGCCATCGATTTCACTGATGTCGGCAGCACGGGTCGAATACAACTCCGCAAGCTCTGCTGCGCGTCCGGAATCCTTGCTGACAATGCAGATGTTCCGAATGCCCTCATCTGCCAGGCATTTTAGCGCCGCGCGTGCCACCTTTCCGGTGCCGATAACCAGAAATTTCTTATCGTGTGGACCATCGAGGCGGTGGAAGAGCAGGTCGATGCCGACATGGATGACCGAGCAACAGAATTTATCAATGCCCGACTCTGTTCTCGCCCGCTTACCCACGCGGAGTGCATGGTTCAGCAGGTTATCCAGGCTTATGCCGATGCTGCCTGTTTCGAGTGCCCATTGGTGTGCCTGCCCGATCTGATCGATAATATAGGAGTCACCCTTAATCGGCGACAACAGGCCACTGGCTACGGCAAACAGGTGCGTGACCGATTCTTCCGTGTTATAATAGAACTGCAGGTATCCCTGGATGGCTGGGAATTGAGCAAAAAAATCTTTTAGAGGTGCAATCTCACGCGCAATGACGTAGACGGTGAAGCGATTGCAGGTAGAAAGGATAAACGCTTCGTCGACGCTGGCGTTGAGGGTAACGAGGTGCTGTTTGATGGTGCGCTCGTCACCCGTCAGTTTTTCCCGGATGGGTATTGGAGTGTCTTCGTGGCTGATCTCTGCCGCAAAAATCTGCCTGGCCATAACAGATGTTTTGCGTAAAAGTATCCCAATGGCTACCCGACATCAATCCGCAAAGGAATGTAATTTGAGATACGTGTTCTTTACAAACGTTGCGTAAAACTACTGGTGGAAAGTTTTCCCCATAGCGGGCGGGCGTCAGAGCAAGTTCAGCTGCTGGGCCTTCTTCACCAACTCGATCGCGTTTTTTGCGCCCATCTTTTTCATCAGGTTGGCGCGGTGAGTCTCGACCGTGCGATGACTTATAAAAAGCTTGTCGGCCATCTGTTGACTTGTCAGCCCATCGGCGATCAGCCTGACGATCTCAACTTCACGCTTGGTCAGCTTGACGGAATCCTCGTTTGTTTTCTTTCTGGTGACATTCTGGGAATATTTCCTGAAAATCACGTCCTGGGCTTGCCGGCTGAAATAATTCTTCCCCGACAAGACGGATTTGATAGCGAAATCCAACTCACTTCCACTTTCGTTTTTCACGACGTAGCCCTTGACGCCATATTCGAGGCACCGGCTGATGTAGTCTTCATCCTGGTACATGGAAAGAATAACAATATTGGCGTCTGGATTCTTTTCGAGTATAGCCCGCGACACTTCCATACCGTTAATATCAGGCATGGAAATATCCAATATCAGGAGGTCTGGCTTGAGCTTATCAAACAATTCAAGTGTTTCATTGCCTGATGCGGCCTCGCCAATGACGGTCAAGTCCTCGTTCTGATGAATAAGATTTCGTACTCCATCACGCACCATGGCATGATCATCCGCAATGAGAATCTTATGCTTGGGCATAAATCTGTTTTTTATTGTGGATCGGTGCTTCGACGATCACGAGGGTGCCACGATCCGCGTCAGATTCGATCGTAAGCTTTCCACCCATGATCTCCGCGCGCTCCCTCATGTTAGCCAGTCCGTGATGGCCGGGCTGGTCTGCCGGATGCATCCGGGCGAATCCCTTGCCATCATCCTCCACCATCAGTTTGACTGTCTCTTCCTCTTCGTTTAGCAATACACTGATCACGCTGGCGTGAGCATGCTTGATCGCGTTGTTGATCGCTTCCTGGGCAATGCGATAGAGGTTGATCTTCTGCGACTGTTCGAGGAAGCTGCCGGGAGTAAGGGATTCAAAAACGACCGGTGTAGGAGAAGTTTTGCTGATGATGTTGCAAAGCGAGTTCAGACATGTGGCCAGGTCAAAATCCATCAGTTTGGAAGGCAACAGATTTTCGGATATCCGCACCGATTCCTGAATGGCGTCATCCACCAGTTCAGAGAGTACATTGACACGTTCATTGTTCTTTCCGAGGATTGCGATGTTCATTTTTATAGCGTTGAGCATCTGGCCCAGTCCGTCATGGAGGTCTTTGGCAATTCGGCTACGCTCTTGTTCCTGGCCCTCGAGCAGTGCCGCAAGATGCTTTTTTTCGTACTCCTTCACCACTCGCTCATGAAGGACCCGCTCCGACAGGTCTTTAAATATAATGACCATTCCCATAAATTTACCCCGGTCATTGAACACAGGGCTCATATTGCCTTCACCAACTGGATGCTCAGTGCCACGACGCGACACGAGCGCCAGATTTTCCGGCAACGAATTGATTTTACCATATCCGAGCGTGTTTTGGAATGGATTGACCGGAAACTGCTCGCTCTCCCGATCTTTAAGTGAAAATACAGTAAAGATATCACGTCCCTGCGCGTCCTGGAGTGACCAACCCGTAGCCACTTCCGCTGAAGGGTTCATGAACGTGACGCTGAACTGCTCATCGATGATGATCACTCCATCACTGATTGACGTTACTGTGGAATGGAATTTCTCTTCACTGCGGCGAAGTTTCCGGTCGATCTGATGTTTATAAAGGGCCATCTCGATCACTGTGAATAGCTCACGGTCTTCAAATGGCTTGGTGAGATATCCGAACGGCTCAGTGATTTTGGCTCGCTGAATGGTTTCTTTGTCGGTCAGTGCCGTAATGTAGATCACAGGAATGTTGTGCTTCATCTGAACAGCGCGTGCGGTCTCGATCCCGTCCAGTTCGCCGCTCAGCATAATATCCATCAGCACGACATCGGCGCGGGCGGTCTCCAAATAAGCGAGGGCGTTTTCGCCAGAAGCCTCCGTTCCCACCACGCGATACCCTTCCCTTTCAAGCGTACTTTGAAGATGAAACGCCACGATGTATGAGTCTTCCACAATCAGTATATCGGCCTTTGCCATAAATCCTCATTAAAAAAGTATTCGGAATGTAGTCCCGTTTTCTCTGATAATTTCAATCCTGCCGCCCAGCTGCTTCACAAACACGTCGATCAGCTGCATCCCGAAAGAAAGTGTTTCGCCAGGCACTATATGGACGGGCAAACCCACACCATCATCGGATACGGTCAGGCTATATCGGCTGTTGTCGGGCTTGAATTCGATGTCGATTGCTCCGCTGGCACGCCCCTGAAACGCATGCTTCATCGCATTCGTCACCAACTCATTTACAATCAGTCCTGAGATTATTGCCCTATCAAAGTCGATGATCGTGTTGACAATCGACGTATTGATCACCAGGTTCAGGCCTATCTGAGTATAGCTCATGCGCAGATCACCAACAAGTTTTCCGAGGTAATCGGAAATTTCAACCTTGTCGAGCTTCTCCGTTTGCAGCAATCGTTCGTGAATCAACGCAATTGACCGGATCTTTTGTCGCGTATCTTCCAGGAAGCTCCGGATATCATCCTGTTGAATGGTCGCCAGCTTCAGATAAACAATTGATGAAATCAACTGCAAGTTGTTCTTGACCCGATGGTGCATTTCTTTGATCAACGTTTCCTTTTCCAGGACCGAGTCAAGCAATTTTTTTTCGGCAATCAGTTTTTCGGTGATGTCATTCACAATCATCAGCAATTGATCCTTTTGAAGCATTTGCAACAGCACCTCGGCATCGTATGCCGAGCCCTTCTTTCGGGCGAACCTCAGCTGCAGTTTTAAATGGTCCGTCTCCGCCCTTCTTAGTGAGTTTAGCAGCGCCTGAAGGCCCATTTCATCCGGGAAATGAAAGAGGTTGGTCAATCGAACATCGCCAATCTCCTTGCGGGAATAGCCGAGATTCCGAAGGGCAGCGGTGTTGGCAAAAATGAATTTTAGCGATTTGTCGTCGATAACATATATCTCATTATGGCTCACCCGAACGATCTTGTCCAACCAGGTTTCCTTCGATGTCCCGTTCATTGCGGCCCCAGTAGGTTGAATCACCAGAGAGCGTACTTTCGAATTTTTTCGCAAGGTCCAGCGATAGCCCGTGACCGGGACCTGACGCCCGCCCTTGCAAATGGCTTTGGCGGTAAACACTCTTTGCCGAAGACTGTTGCCGGGATCAGTTGCCAGGACGTCACTGACCTTCATGGCCGATATCTGTTTAGCGGTATATCCAAGTAACGCAGTCGCCGGTTTGTTGGCCGCAACGACCTTGCCGTTCAGGTCATAACTCAACGCCGGAAGGGGATGTTGTTTTATCGCGCTTTGAGTGGGCATCAGGTGTTGCGGATTGCGTACTGATTGCTAATTTATGCCGCTTTCAGGGAATTGAAAAACCGCCATAAACTCATCTTGCACCCGAAAGTCGTATCGTTGAGGCCAAAAAATGATAATTTTGGACACCCATGAAGCCAAAGGTCACCGCAAGAAAGAAAGAGTCGATCATCCCTCAAGCCAAACTGCTGCGGTTGTTCCAGATCATTGCGGTATTGAAATCCGGCCATTGGACGATCCGTCAATTGGCAGAACGATTTGACACAAGCGAACGAACCATTTACCGCTACATCAACCTGCTTGAAGAAGTTGATTTCCTGATAGAAAAAGATTTTGACAACCGATACTTCATTGTTACGTCTGACGACGACCCGACGCAAACCCAGTTTTCAGTTGAAGAAACGAAACTGATCAAGAAACTTATTCAGGCCGGAGCTGCCGACAATCCGCTCAAGAACCTATTGCTGAAGAAATTGTCCCTGAACTCCGAGCTTGACAGCGTACCACGACTGTTTGTGAAGGCGCGAATTGGAAAATTCGTGGACGAACTGGCCCAGGCCGTTCGCGACAAAAAGCAGGTGGTGTTGAAGAATTACCACTCCGCCAACAGCAACGAGATCCGCGACCGGTTGGTGGAACCCATCCATTTTGGCGATAATTATCTTTCAATCATCGCGCTCGACACGAATGACAAGGTGTGCAAACAGTTCAAGCTTGATCGCGTCGGGGAAATCGTCACCATGGACAAACCGTTCCAGTTCGAATCTCTTCACCAGAAAAATCAATCAGACATATTCGGATTCACGGGTGACGCCAGCACGTGGGTAAGTCTTCGTCTGAACCTTCGCGCCTACTTGCTGATGCGTGAAGAATTTCCGCTTTCCGTGCCATACCTTGAAAAGCAGGAAAATGACTATCTGTTTCACGGACCCGTCACCAGCTTCGACGGTGTGGGACGTTTTGTGCTTGGGCTAATGGACGAGATCACAGTAACGGGCCCCGACACGTTTAAAGCTTATCTTAAATCACGGCTTGACTCCGCGTTGCTCTTGAAGAACCAGGAGTAATAAGATCAGTCCCACCGCGGTGGTTAGCCGTTAATGAATCAAAGGCCAAAAAAATGCCCGGCGATTCGCACGCCCGGGCATTTAAAGGGTCCTAATTCTTCACCGACACACGCCGCATGGTCGTGTTGCCATTTTGTGTGGCGATCAATACATAGATGCCTTCCATGATCGCCTCTTCTGGTACAATTTGCATCCCCGAACTTACTTGTTCGGGTGTGACTTCGCTTCTATAAACTTCGCGCCCGGTAAAGTCGATCATCCTGACCACGATTGGAACGTTGTCCCTGGTATCAACCTGGAAATGCAAGTCATTCACTGACGCGGGATTAGGGAACACCGTCAACGACAAGGGCTCCGGGGGAGCTTCGTCGTTCTCTGCTTCGCGAGCTGTGGAGGCGAACATGGTCGATGGAGGCGACCCGCTTCGCAACGCGCTGTTCGGAATGTTGATCCAATTATTTCCCGTGTCGGGCCCCTTGTAGCGCACAACCAGGTTTTGTCCGCCAGTTGCCTCAAAATACTTAACGTTGATGATTCGCGGTCCAGCCGCCAAACTCGTCAAAGCGCTTGTGATTGTTCTGTTGCCGTGAAGTCCATCGTTTTCGACAAGCACGTTGTCGTCAAGTGTCAGCCTGCTTCCATCGTCGGATGTAGTTTGAAACTGGTAACTACCAGCATTTTCAATGTACAGGTACCCGTGAAACTCGAAGTTGAAATAATCATCCTGTGACCTCGGAACAAGGCTGAAATTGGACACGTGACCCGTGTATTCTGGCGTTGATGACCAGTTGATCTGGTCAAGATCAGTCCACGACCCCGTGGTATGGTCATAGTACAAGCCCTCGACATAGGTGTCGGCAGAAGCTGAATTACTCGGGCCACTCAAGTTCTCGGAAAAATCCTCCGCTCGCACGGTGAAGGTATACGATGTGTTGAGCGCGAGTCCGGTCAATGTATAGGTCGTTCCGTCGGAACCGGTAACCGTTGACTGGGATCCATAGTATATTCGATATTGCTGGATTCCCGTGTTGTCGGTTGAAGCTTTCCACGTTAATTTAATCGAGCGAATGCCGGCCTCTACGGCCGTTAGATCCGTCGGCGCAGATGGATCGATGTTATCATTACTCGTTTGAACTACCAGGTACGCATTCGATGCTGCCGGCGTATAGTTGGACCTGCCTCCATTGCTCACGGCTCTTATTTTATAATGGTAGGTCGCTGACGGTTCAACTCCGGCATCTGTAAACGTTTTCGTGTTTGCACCGGTCAACGTCCTCATTTCCCATTTTGTATAGGTCGTTCCACTGATTACTTTCCTCCTCCAGATTTCGAATCCGCTTTCATTGGTTGAACTCTCGTTCCAGTTCAGTTTCACCGTCGTCAGACTTGACGGCTGCCCGGTAAAATTTGTGGGAGCGCTGATGTTCGTCGGTGCCTGGTTGCTGAAATAAACCTGGATTGGCTTTGACGCCGGGCTGGGACAACCGGCGTCTGATTTAGTAACGAGTGTGTACTTGCCGTTTCCGGCACACGCTCCCGAGGAGCAATCGCCCGGTGCGAATCTGACGTAGCGCGTAGTATCGTCGATGTTGCCGTACAAATTCTGAAGGGCGCCATCCTTATACCAGTAGTACCGGTCCGATTCTCCTTCCGAATAAAGATGAGCGTAATTGTAATTGTTGAGATCCTTCAACATCACCGTGCCTGTCTGTGCAATTTGTGGTTGCGGCGGAGTGTAAGACGTCACGGTCACGGGGTCAGACCATTCGTTCCATTGAGACTCCGACGGATTTGGTACCCGGCTGAAGCGAACACGGTACGTTCCGGTGGAGTTAGCGACGTATTCTGCGCCGGTAGCCCCGGAAATGGTCGCCCCATTCTTCTGCCACTGATATTTTCGGAATCCTTTGGCCACCTCCATGCGCACACCCTGGTCTGTTGTAGTGCAGATTGAATAACTGCCGCCGAATACATGAATGTTTGCCTTGGTCTGCGTCAGCATCCATTTGAAGAAATCCTTTTCCGCATATGCGGTGTTCCACACGCCGTGACCGAGATTGGAATAGACGGTAAGCTTGACAACTGCTCCCTCCCTGCGAAACCGGTCGACGTAGCCGATGGTTTTGTTCGGCGACGGTGCCGTGTCTTCGCCGCCCTGAAATATCCAGAGCGGTATGTGCGCGATGTTGGGTGTTTGGTTTTGACCGATAATACCGGCGTCGGAAGGAGCCGACATTGGCAAGGCGGCAGCAAAGAGCCATGGAGCCCGCTTGATTGATTCATAGACACCAATTCCGCCATTGGAAAGTCCATGAATATAAATGCGGTCTTCGTCTATATTATACTTCTTCGCCACCAGTCGTACCAATTTGATGGCATCCTGTACTGTACCTGAATTCCAGCCGTTGAGGTTCTGCGGAAAAAGGACAAATCCCGGAAAAGCACGGGAAGGCATCGATGGGTCGTCAGGCAGGCGTGTGCCCGCCAGATTGCGAGCATCGAGATGCGGCTTACCACCGTGCAGCAGGTTGTGATCGTTGTTTAACAATTCCTCACCCGAATTCGTCGGAGCCGGCGGGTCGTTCGTGTTGGGGTTGTAGGACCGGTCATCGTGGTAACAGTTGTTATCCCAACAATTTCCACGTTCGCCCGCACCATGCATCATAACAATCATCGGATAGCCCGGTGAGTAAGACGCCTGATATTCCTGCGGAAACAGCAGGCGATAATTCATAATGAAATAATCATTTGTTCCATTCTTTTCACGCAGATTACCCTGCGTATAGGGGCTCGAATCCCAGGATGTCATGTCCCGGTAGCTGTTGGTTTTTACACCGGGCGAGCTTTCGCGGAAGCTGAATGTTTTATTGACCTGCAGGTAATAGTATCTTGTCGCTGACTTCGCAATCCGAATGTCAAGTGTGCCGTAGGGCAACCCGCTTTTGTAAACATACGATGTATCAACCTGTCCAAAGCAAGGGCAACCAAGCAACAGCAGACAAACACATTGCTTGACCGCAATTCTCAGCATGTAGATCTTTTCCATAGTGCAACGTTTAGTTCACGTTGTCAGAAGGAAAACCATGCCCGTCCCCTGGTTTATGGTGAAACCAGTCGATCTTTGGAAAAAATAATTTTGAACCGCCCGTTTGTTCACAACAGGAGACGGGCGACAAACGTGTCAGCGCACGCCCGGCAGGGTGACGATAAATGTTGTCGTGTCACCGGGAGTGGACTCCGCTTTGATGGTGCCTTTATGAAGAGTGACTATCGTACTCGCAAGCGACAGCCCTATTCCATATCCTTTGATGTTCTTGAAATTCGAACCGCGATAGAACGGCTTAAAAATCCGGCTCAGGTCAGCTGACGGAATGCCCGGCCCGCGATTGGTGAAGTAAATGGCGACATTATCACGCTCGATCTTCAACGTGATCTGAACGGCGTTATCGAAAGCGTACTTACATCCGTTGTCGATAATATTGGCAAAGACAATTCTGATCAGCTGCTCATCGCCATTGATGATCAAAGACTGCGCATTCAAGGTGAGATCGAAATGGATGTCGATCGAGTATTCCGGGTGAACTTTCTCGACATCCTGCTTGACTTCCCACAGGATCTCATCTACCCGGATAGCCTCAAACTTCTTTTCCGGCACGACGGCGCTTGTTTGAGCCAGCAGCAACAACTGATTTGCGAGCGAGTTCAATGCTTTGGCGTTTTCCAATACCGATGCCAGCGTGGCGTGGTGTTCGTCACGATGATCGAGCTGCAGGAGAGAAGCTTCCAATTCCGCGATAATCACCGCGATCGGCGTGCGCAACTCATGGGAAGCATTTGCAATAAAATTCTTTTGGCTCAGGAACGCTTCTTCGATACGCGTGAGCATGCGGTTAAAAGTCTGAGCCAGCTTGCTCAGTTCATCTTTCCTGTTGCCTTCATCGAGACGGAGATTGAGGCTGGCCTCCGTGATAGAGTCCACTTCATCGACGATGCGTGAAATCGGAGCCAGTATGCGGCCTGCATAAAGCCATCCTGAAACAGATACCAACAGGATGCTGACCGCCAATACGATGAGCAGGATATTCCGCAGATTCTGAAGAGCGTCGTAACCATAGAAGTCTGTCGCAGCTGCCACGACCCGGTACTGGTGGTCGTTATCATTGAAGATGAATCCGAGAACCTCAAAGTCGTTATGTCGAAATCGCAGATCTTTTCCAGGCGCAATGCGGGTCAGCAACGCAGATTCTATCGGAATCATCCCAGCAGAGTCAGAAGCGTAAAGTTTCCGATCACGCTCATTGAAAATGGCAACAAACTGATTAGGCAAATTGGCCGGATTATCCTGCTCGAGGATTCGCAGCAGGTCGGGTTCGAGCTCCCTGAATTCGATAAAAATGTTTGTGGTATTTATTGCGCGGTTCTTGAGCCGCCGGTAGAAATCCGACTCACGGTAATTCGCGGAGGAGAAATAGATGGCTCCGGAAACCATTGACAAAATAACAATCACAATGAGAAAGAATGTGAGTGTTATTTTGGTTCTGATCTTCATACATCAGACCCGAAGATATAACCAAAGCCCACGCGGGTGTGAAGCAGCTTGGGCTCAAAATCGCGGTCGATTTTACCGCGAAGGATATTGATGTACACCTCGACGACGTTTGTTCCACTGTCAAACTTCAGGTTCCAGATCTTTTCCGCCAACTCCGCCCTGGAAATGACCCGTCCCTTGTTTCGCAAGAAATATTCGAGCAACTGAAATTCCTTTGCCGTCAGGTTGATCTTCTTACCGGAACGGATCGCGATTTTTTTTGCGGTGTCTACCTGGAGATTGGCGTCTTCATAAATGACGCTGGCTGGCGTGCTGGCTGTGAGACTTCGGCGAGTCAGTGCTTTTAGCCTGGCAATGAGTTCGGCAAATTCAAATGGCTTCAGCAGGTAATCATCCGCGCCAGCCTCGAAGCCGATTACCTTATCCTCCGTCGTGCCAAGCGCCGTCAGCATCAACACCGGCGTGGCGGGCTTTTTCTCCTTAAACATTTTGCAAAGTTCAAGGCCGTTGGTGCCCGGGAGAATAATGTCCAGAATAATGACATCATAGTCATTGCCCAACAACAATTTCTCTGCGTTCGATCCGTCGTACACGACGTCAACTGTGTTCGATTGGTCCTCGAGGACTTTCTTTATGAGCGAAGCCAGCTTCTGCTCATCTTCAATCACAAGAACCTTCATGATTTTTTCCTGGACATCTGTTTTTGTCATGGGCCTGAACGTTTATTCTATCTTGATACGCTGCAAAATCCATACATTTTTTCAACAATCAAGTAAGTTCAAGAGTCGCAGGCGCTGTAACTGAAAAACAAAATTTAATTTTTTTTTAATCACGGGAAATCGGGTAATGAAAAGATAAAAGCTACATTGAATCGGAAACGTAGTCATCATTTTAGGAAGGTTAACCCTAAATTGAGAAAGAACCCAATCAGTACACGGCTGTTGGGTTTTTTTTTGCGTTCCGTTGTTTTCAGACAGCCTTCTCACTTCCCACCGCTATATTAGCACTTCTATTTTAATATCCTTTTAATATAGTTGAGATTATCTTAAGCATCGTATACGCCCACTGTGAAAAAACCTGATCAATCAAATGGCCAGTCAAAATCGCCAGGCATAAGCCGTTACCCGCAATCGCCGACAGGGAGTGTGAGGAGGACACTCTACATCTCTCTGCTGGCATTTGTGAATGCTATTATCGTGGGGTTCATCGCCAAAGGTCTGATCCTGTTGATTGGATTTTTCACCAACTTGTTCTTCTACGGCCGTCATGAATTTGAGGAAGCATCTCCAGCCGGGCACCAGTTGGGCTACTGGGTCATTGCTGTTCCCGTGCTCGGCGGCCTGATCGTCGGCATCATGGCACGCTTTGGTTCACGAGCTATCCGGGGACATGGTATTCCGGAAGCCATGGAAAAAATTGCAAAAGAACAGAGTAAGATTCCCCCGCTGATAACATTCCTCAAGCCGTTGTCAGCTGCCATTTCAATCGGTTCTGGCGGGCCGTTCGGAGCCGAAGGTCCGATAATCTCTACGGGCGGCGCCCTGGGCTCCTTCTGCGGTCAGACGCTACGCATCACATCGAACGAACGAAAAGTGTTGCTCGCCGCGGGTGCGACAGCCGGCATGACAGCGATCTTTGGTACGCCCTTCGCCGCTATTTTGTTGGCGATCGAACTACTCTTGTTTGAATTCTCGGCTCGAAGTTTCATCCCGGTGACGATAGCCTGCGTGACAGGCGCATGCATGCACTTTATCCTGTTTGGATTAGAACCGACATTTCCGATGCCGAATGTGCCTATTGCCAGCACTCAAGCTGTCATCGCTTATGCAGTCATCGGACTCCTTACGGGAATGGGTGCCGTGATCGCAACAAAAATACTTTACGTGATCGAAGATGGTTTTGAAAAACTTCCCATTCACTGGATGTGGTGGCCCGCGATCGGCGGAGTAGTAGTCGGGGTCATCGGGATGTTCGCGCCAGCGACCCTGGGCGTCGGCTACGACAACATCACGAATGCGTTGACAGGCGAACTTCCCGCTACTATGTTGATATCGCTTTGTCTTTGGAAGTTTGTTTCATGGGCGTTTGCGTTGGGGAGTGGTACTTCGGGTGGAACGCTTGCTCCGTTGCTCACCATCGGCAGCTCGCTTGGCTGCCTCCTCGGGATAGCGGGCCAACAAGCTTTTCCCGATGTGGGTATCACGCTTCCGATGGCGGCGTTGGTCGGCATGGCAGCCATGTTTGCCGGATCGTCAAGGGCCTTGCTGACATCGATTGTATTTGCCCTGGAAACTACTATGCAAGAGAGCACGCTGCTGCCGCTGATCGCCGGCTGCGTTGCTTCCTACATGGTTTCCTTTATCCTGATGAGGAACACCATCATGACTGAAAAAATAAAACGACGCGGCATCACGTTACCCGACAGTTACCATCCTGACGTACTGGCGATAACGACCGTCGAGGAAATTCTGGAACCTCTTGAGAGAAAACGATTCATCATCATAAAAGAGAGTGAATCGGTCAATACCCTACGTCAATTGCTCGCTGACGGGTACGACAAGAATACGATTGTGGTCGTGAAGGACGATGGGATTACCCTTAGCGGCATTGTTAAGACGTCGAATGTTCCAGCCAATGGACAATCGGATCACCACCCGATAACTACACTGATGGCGCGCAGAGTCTATACGGTTGATAAAGAGCATTCGCTGGAAGCTGCCGTTGAAGTGATGCTCGCGGCAAGCCAAAGTATCCTGCCCGTAATAGAATCGCCTTCACATCAGCTGTTGGGCATCGTAACGGAACGCGATATTCTTGAAGCATTCGAGCAACGTGTTCAGGAGGAAAGGCACATTCACCGCCATATTTCCATGCGGAGGGAAACACTGAATGTTCTCAAGAAAAGCCGTGCGATCTTTCGCAATTCAACGAAGTAACCTATCGCAGAAGGCGCTCGAGCATTCCGCGATTGATGATCCTCAGGCCATCACCCGAAATCTCAACCAGTCCTTCATCCTTGAAGTCAGCCAGCGTGCGATTCAGGGACTCTGTCGCCGTCCCTACGATATTGGAAATATCCCGTCTCGCAATCGAAATGGCCGCGCTGTTGTCGGGCAGGACAAACTTGTCGGAGATTTTCAGTAAAGCGCCGGCTACGCGTTGGCGTACCGACTGATAGGCCAGATCGAGCAAGCGTTGCTCCGTCTGCTCGATATTATTTGAAAGCAACTTGATGAACTTATGAGCCACATCCCTGCTGGAATAGATCAAGGCGATAAAATCCTTTTTTGGAATCATGGAGACTTCGGTGTCTTCGAGAGCCTCCGCCGTCTCAATATGTGCGCTGTCTTCCAGGAGTGGTACATAGCCCAGAAAATCTCCCGCCTGGTGAAGTCCGGTGATGAGTTCCTTCCCGTCGCTATTAATCTTATAGGTTTTGACTTTTCCCTGGCTTACGAAAAACAGATCATTGGCGGATTGCCCTTCCATGAAAAGCACATCCTTTTTTCTGACCTTCCGAACGGGCCTGTTGTCTGACAGCTTCTGAAACTCTTTTAGCTCACGCGCACGGCTGAAAAACTCATTGACATCGTGGAGATCGTTGCTGAAAGTAGCCTTCAACAGGGCGTTCTTCTTTAAGCGGATTTCAATGACCTTGAGCAGATCGAACCCATCAAACGGTTTTGTAACGTAATCATCCGCGCCGAGATTCATGCCCGTTCGGAAGTCAGTTTTGTCAGCCTTCGCTGTAAGAAAGATAAAGGGAATACTGGCGGTCTCAGGGTTATTGTTCAGGATGTGCAATACCCCATATCCATCGAGCTCGGGCATCATGACGTCACAAAGAATGAGGTCCGGGTGATGCTGTTGAGCCAGTGCCACACCAACCTTTCCGTTCGGCGCCGACATCGCTTCATAATTGGCGAGCTCCAGTATGCCGACGATGTTCTCCGCCATTTCAAGGTTGTCCTCAATTACCAGAATAGTCTTGTTCATAACTGTACGACTTAGGTTTCAACGTTCTCGTATATGATCGCAGGAATCCGTAATGTAAATGTGCTTCCCTGCCCGACCTTGCTGGTGAATGATACTTTCCCCCTTAACAGATTTACATACTTCCTGACGATATTCAGACCCAGCCCGGTGCCCTGAATGTTGCTTGCGTTCTCGGCGCGGAAGAAACGTTTGAAGATTCCGGCCTGCTCATGTTCCGGAATACCCATGCCATGATCGATTACCGAAATGACGAGGTTGCCTTGTGCGACCTCAGCCTCAACCGCTATCTCCGATTCGTCAGGCGAATATTTGACGGCATTGGACACGAGGTTCCTCAGCATATTGGAAAGGATCTGCCGATCGGTCATCAACGTTAATGTTTCACCCGTGAACCTGAAATTTATGGTCTGCGCTTGCTTCTTGATTGACCGGAGCTCCCCAACAAGCTCTTCCAGGAATACCTTGATGTCCAAAGCCGTGTAGGTGGCGGTAATCCTTCCCTCTTCGAGCTTTCCAAGCGAAAGAAAATCATTCATCAGTTCCGTCAGCAGCTGGATCGAACGGCGTATGCGGCCCAGGTGAACCGCCTTCTGTGCCGCAAATTGTTCGCCCGATTGATTCTCCAACAAGAAGACTGATGACAGCATGGTGCTCAATGGCGTTCGAAACTCGTGTGAAGCCATAGTCACGAACCGCGACTTCAGCATATTGAGTTCCTTCTCCTTTTCGATCGCCTTGAGAAGCTTTCGCTCCACGGTCTTGCGATCTGTCACGTTCGTCATAACGATCAGGACCTCGTGAATGGTCCCGCGGCCATCCGACAGGGGCACAGCGGTCAGATGGTAAATGTTCTCGTTGACATCGACCTCAAACGAAGCATTTTCACCGGCGAAGACAGGTTTCATCATCGATTCGACCCTGGCCGTCAAGGCCGGACTCATTCCGTCAAACATCCGCTGCCCGATTACAGCCTGTTTATCAGGACAAATCTTGTCAAGCTCCTGGCCATCGGCGAGGATGTACCGCATCTCCTTGTTCAGGACGGCGACGACGCCGTCTGGAAAATTCCGGGCCACTGCGGCATACAATTGCTGGCTTTTCAGCAGACGCATGGCCATTTTCTTCCTCTCGGAAATTTCGCTCACCAGTTCCGCGTTCGCATATTCCAGTCCAACCATCGCTTGCTGAAGTTCTGCTGTGCGTTTCCTCACCTTCGCGTCGAGTTCTTCGTTAAGGCGCTTGATGTTTTCCAGGTTGTTCTGGATGATCTGTTGTTGCCTCTTGCGTTCGGAGATATCGACAATGAAAGCGATGAAGAAGGTCTCGCCATTCTCCTGAAAGTGGCTGAGGCTTATTTCAACAAAAAATTCCGAACCATCTTTCCGACGACCGGGAAATTCACTACCCGGGCCCTTGGGACGATGAGCCGGATGTTGATACAAGGCATTTCGATCGTGCAAATGCTTTTCGGCAAAACGTTGCGGGACCAGCGATTCAATGCGTTTACCCAGCAGCTCACCGGCCTGATATCCAAACATCTCTACCGCAGCCCGGTTGATCCTGACAATTTCACCAGTTGAATTGGTGAACAACATTCCTTCCGTGGCATTTTCGAAAAGTGAACGCAGCTGATGTTTCTGAACCAGCTCATCGTTGTAAAGCTTCCGGTAGCGGTTCGCAAAAATGATCAAAAGCCAAATCGTCACTACTCCGAGAGCACGGTTGACGGCAATACCCGCGACCGTGTTTTCGTCGATTACGATAAAACCCGCCACCATAAAGGCAGTTGATACGATGCCCAGCAGGCCGATGAATCGCTTATTCCACGAAAACCACAGAATAATCAGGACACCAACCACGTAACCGACCGTGCCGCTCACACCGGTCTGAAACTCGATCATGAAGACGAGGCTCAAGACGAGGAGGCCCAATGCAATGGATGCATAGGGAAAAGGACGGCCTGGCGTGCGTTGAGAGATCATGATTCGGCTCAATTCAAAACCCAATTTAGCCGGACCCGTTACCCGATGGCATGACCAATCTCAGCCCGTAACCTGACGTATGTCAGCCAGACGTGAATGTCGAATTTCAGTTTTTTTCAAATCGGCCGGTGATCTCATCAATGGAGATACGGAACGCTTCGGCCTTCGATGGCTTTTCGACGAACTTTGGATCGGTGTACCGGTACGTTGGACTTACAGATTCGCTGATTGTCAACGGACCAAGGCGGTCGCGGAGTACCTTCATAGCGATCACATGATCCGTCCTTTTCCTAATCTCCTGATACTTTCCCCAAACTATGACACTGCGCCAATTGGCCATGTTTTCAATATGATCGACCTGAAAACATACATGCGGGTTCCTCCTCATCATCCGGACCTTCATCCCCGATTTCGAATGAGCATAGATGTGCTCGCCGTCAAAGACAAACGTAACCGGCACGATGTACAGCTTGCGATCCGCGTAGCACGCAAGCCGACCCAGTATTTCGCTACGCAGGACCTGCAGGCATTGATCATGTGTTAATTCACCCAGCATGGTGTGCTAATGGTCGCTGTTCGAACGGTCATCGTGTTTCCCAGTCGCAGTCAGGCCTATCAGGTTGAGGTTTTCTTTCCTCCCAGCGTTGTGCACCGGAACAATTTATAGATCGGGCAAACGCCAACCAGTGACGTGAGCGCGAAAACACCTGCCAACACCATTGCGGCGATTGCAAGTATGCCCGAAAAAACTTCAGTTAATACCAATGCGACTAACAGGACAGCAACCACCAGACGAGTGGTCCTGTCGGCGGAACCCATATTTATTTTCATAGCATAGCTATTTTTCTTAATGCAATTCTACCACAACGGGCGTGCGATTACGACGCCCGGTACGTGCGTGTGCGGTGCCGCAACAACCACAACAACCCAGGAACGTCCGGTTTCCACTCGCGAAGCATAATCACGAGCAGGATCTCTTCCAGCAATTGAATCCCCGTAACTATTGCAGCAACCGCAAACGCGGTTCTTTCAAACCCCATATTGAAGAAAAGGCCGATGAAGAACAGGGCCTGCAACACGGCAGCCGTCTTCGCAAGAAATGTGTGAAAGCTCGTGATGCGGGCAAACTTCAGCAATGCGGTCATGTTCTCTGCGGCAAACAGCGACAACAGTATCATGATGACGGGCCACTGTTCGCGAACCAACTGCGTGTGGAACACAAACATTCCCACTATTGCACTCAGCACCGTGGCGTCGTCGGCAATGGAATCGAGTTTCGCGCCGAGTACACTTTCCACTTTGAACATCCTGGAGAGCGTTCCGTCAATTGCATCTGTGAAGAAGCTCAGCATCAGCAACCAACGGAACCATTCCAGTTCGTCGCTGAGTACAAGCCAGAGAAGTAGCAACGCTGCCAAAAGGCGATAAAGCGTGATGCCATTAACTACATAATATGCTTTTGGTCGTGATGCCATTCCTGCGTTGTTTTAACTCTTGATCAATTCACCTCGGTCTGTCTCATCGCCAGCGACTCGCTGTCGACTTTCGTTTTCACTTTGTTGCCGAGGCGTGAGAGGAGCGCGTCGAAGCGATCATCGATTCTCTCCTCAAGAGCGTCAGCCAGTGCTTCCCCTTTCTTGTACAATTTCTTTCTCGAGGCCGATCCCTTATCGGGCGCAAACATAACACCCAGTACAGCTCCCGTGGCCACGCCTGCGAGAACCGCCAATAAAGTCTTTCCAGTATTCATAACATTGGCTTTAGTTGTTAATTTCTCTCCAATCGGAAAGCGATCATACAAATCAAGCCAACTGTCAGCGACCACGAAATGACTGCCGTCGCGGGCGAGCCCTGATTTTTGTCAGAAATACACGTTGACATGCGCGGACTTTCGTCGATCACACTCATCGACGGACAGGAATGATATAAATCAGACTGCAACATGACACGCCTCACAGAGATTGCCAGACATCACTGATATTTTTGGCCAAACAGCTCATGCATGAGAACGATCGTGCTAACCTCCATCAAAAAGTTTCTTCACGAGACCGGGGAGTTGACCCGCTTTGCTGGACGTTTCTTCAAGGAGGCCTCGCAGCGCAGACAGGAGCTGGAGGAATTCTTACGCCAATGCTATTGGGTTGGATACAAGTCGCTGCCCTTGGTAGGCATCACGGCTTTCATCATGGGCCTCGTGTTAACGATTCAATCTCGTCCGACGCTAGTAGAGTTTGGTGCCGAGTCTTTGCTACCGGCGATGGTATCGGTGTCACTCGTCCGGGAGATCTCGCCCGTCATCACCGCGTTGATCTGCGCCGGAAAGATCGGCTCCGGAATGGGTGCAGAGCTCGGGTCAATGCGCGTAACCGAACAAATCGACGCCATGGAAGTGTCAGGCACAAACCCCTTCAGGTACCTGGTCGTCACCCGCGTGCTAGCGACCACGCTGATGCTGCCGGTATTGTCCAGTTTGTCAAATGCCATCTCGCTTTATGGTGGTTACCTGGGCGTGAATATCAGGGGTGCGGTCAGTTGGGATCTTTATTGGACTCAGGTATTCAACGCCTTGAGCTTCGGCGATGTGATGCCCTCGCTGGCCAAGACATTCTTTTTTGGACTTGCAATAGGATTGGTCGGGTGCTATAAAGGCTATTTCTCGAAAAAGGGAACAGAAGGCGTCGGTCGTTCTGCCAACTCGGCTGTAGTGATAGCGTCGCTGTTGATCTTCATCATCGATCTGATCGCCGTTCAGATCACCGACTTGTTAGGATTGACCTAAGCATAGATGAACACAAAACACGTTATCGAAGTTAGGAATATATTCAAGTCCTTCGGTGAAAATCATGTGCTGAGGGATTTTAGCATGAAGCTTGCACCGGGTGAGAACAAGGCCATCCTTGGGAAGTCCGGTTCCGGCAAGTCGGTGTTGATCAAGTGTATCATCAACCTGCTGGAGCCCGACAAAGGTTCTATTTCAGTTCTGGGTGAGGACATCAATCGGCTACATGCGGAAGCCCTTGACCGGATGCGCGCGCAAGTGGGATTTCTCTTCCAAAGCAATGCGCTCTACGACTCGATGACGGTCAGGGAAAACCTGGAGTTTCCACTTCGTCGCCACTGGCCAAAAGAACGCCGTGAACAATCTGCTTCGGCTGCGGTACTGGAGGCACTTACTGACGTTGGACTGGAGGATACCATCAACATGATGCCATCAGAACTTTCTGGCGGGATGCGGAAACGAATTGCGCTGGCACGGACGCTCATCCTCCGTCCGGAAATTATACTCTACGACGAACCCACAACAGGCCTTGATCCTGTGACCGCCCGCGAGATCAGCAACCTGATTATCAAGGTACAGCGGAAGTACAACACATCGTCGGTTATTATCTCGCACGACATGAACTGCATAGCCCTGACGGCCAACAAGGTAATTATGCTCATTGACGGACGATGCTACGCAGAAGACACATTCGAAAATTTGAAAATGCTCAACGATGAGAAAGTGAGCGAGTTCTTTGAATAATGATACAATATGAAATCAAAAGGAATCGATAGCATCAAGCTCGGATTGTTCGTCCTCGCGGGGGTGTTGTTCCTGGTTGTCACTCTGTACATGATCGGAAAAAATCGCAACCTCCTGGGCAAGACCATCACGATAACAGCGGCCCTTACCAATGTGAACGGGCTAATGCCAGGAAACAACGTCAGGTTCAAGGGTATCGACGTAGGAACAGTAAAAAAACTGGTCGTGCACGATGATACCACTATTCACGTCATTATGGTCATTGACAAGGCGATGCAACCTTACATCAAGGAGAATGCAATGGTAGCCATTGGCACCGACGGACTGATGGGCAATCGCCTGGTTAACATCAGCTCGATGCCCGGCAACGCGCGCGTCGTCGGCGAAGGTTCTGTACTGCGATCGATGCCGCCGATCGAAACCGACGAGATGCTGCGAACATTGAATACGACGAATATAACCATCGAGCGCGTCACCAGAAACCTCGATCAGATTACAGTCAAGCTGAACAGCAGCAACAGTCTGTGGAACCTGCTGTCTGACACAATGATCACAAAGGACCTCAAACTAGCAGTGCGGGATTTTCGCATCGCCGGGGCTAACACAGCGAAGCTCACGCAGAGTGCCGGCAGGGTTGTCTCGAGGTTCGATGAGGGGCATGGCCTCGCGAAGGCACTTTTCACCGATTCGACGCTCGTTGAAAGACTCGACTACTCATTACGCCAAATTCAGGAGGCCAGCGCCAAAACCGCTTACGTGATGGAAAGCATGGAGTCTGTGATTGGAAGAATCCAGGGCGGGTATGGAACTGCGGGGCTGTTGCTTGAGGACAGCACCATGCGGGAGGCACTGATGAAGAGCGCAATCGAAATTGAGCACGGAACAACACGGTTCAATGAGAACATGGAAGCCATGCGGTCGAACTTCCTGTTCCGCCGGTATTTTAGGAAGGCTGCTCGAAAAAATTCAGACGAAGCGGATGTCACGAAGAACCGTTGACCTCCAATCTCCCGGCAGACCTTCATTAGTTCATCGCTCGTGACAAGGTCACCCACGAAAATGGTTGGGTGACTGAATCTGCTATATTTACGCCATGCAATCTTTTAACTTTTCGGGGTTGAATGATGCCGAGGTATTGGCTTCGCGGGCAAAAAACGGCACGAACCAAATGAGTGAGCCGCCCGGCAATATCTGGCCGGTGTTGCGCGACATTGTCGCAGAGCCGATGTTTCTCCTGCTGGTTGCAACCTCATTGGTTTACTCCATCCTTGGCGAACTCCACGAAGCACTCTTTATGGCTGCGGCCATCGTGATGGTGTCAGCCATATCTTTCTTTCAGGATAGGCGCAGCCGCAAAGCGCTGGATACGCTCAAACTGTACTCGCGGGTAAAATCGCGTGTGATTCGCAATGGCCGTGTAGTTCATATTCAATCGGAAGATATCGTCGTCGGCGACTTTGTTGTGGTGGAAGAAGGCGCATTGATTCCAGCCGACGGCATCCTCCGTCAGGGCAATGATTTCACCGTGAACGAATCCATCCTGACGGGCGAGGCCTTTACCGTAGCCAAAGATGTCAACGATCCGCAAAACAATCATGTCTACCAGGGCACGATTGTGTCTTCCGGACTTGCGGTATTTGAGACGACCGAAGTGGGAACCCACACCAAGCTCGGAAAAATTGGAAAGTCGCTGGGCGAAATTCGCGAAGAAAAAACACCACTCCAGCTCCAGATAGAAACATTCGTAAAGAGAATGGCGATCGCCGGTGTCGCTGTATTCCTGCTCATCTGGACGTTCAACTATGTTGAGTCGCGCGACCTGCTGGGGAGTCTTTTGAAAGGCCTGACCATTGTCATGTCAATCTTACCGGAAGAAATACCCGTTGCCTTCACCACATTCATGGCGCTCGGCGCATGGCGGCTAATGCAGCAAGGCGTCATCGTTAAACAGATCAAGACAGTCGAAACGCTTGGGTCGGCTACGGTCATTTGCATCGATAAAACGGGCACGATCACGGAAAACCGGATGGAGCTGCAAAAGATCTACTCCCACGCGCGAAGGGAGACGATCAGCGCCGGAGAGTGGAATCGCGAAGACACCCAAAAGATCATTGAAGTTGCGATGTGGGCCAGTGAGCCCATCCCCTTCGACCCTATGGAAAAGGCATTGCATGATGCCTATGCGCGCTACACGGAGTCAGACCAACGGATCGGCGCAAAGATGATTTACGAGTATCCCCTTTCAGGTAAGCCTCCCATCATGACCCATGTCTTTAAGACCGCGAGCGGGAGAGTAGTTGTCGCCGCTAAAGGTGCTCCCGAAACCATCCTTCGACTGTCCCGGCTCAATAATGAAGAGAAGAGCATCGCCAGGAACCATTGGGCGTCGCTGGCGAGAGAAGGATACCGTGTGCTCGGGGTAGCCGAGGCCCCTGAACATCAGGGAGGTTTCCCGCCGAACCAGGAACAGTTCGGCTTTCAGTTTTTCGGGTTCGTCGCATTCTTCGACCCTCCCAAGGCAAATATTCCGTCCGTCGTACAGGATTTCTACAAAGCCGGGCTCGGCCTGAAAATTATCACTGGCGACAATGAAACCACGACGAGTGCAATTGCCCGCCAGATTCGGTTGAAAAGTCCGGACGTAGCCATCAATGGCGAAGACCTGGTCAAAATGGACGATGCCTCGTTGCACCGGGCGGTGGCGACGTCCAATATCTTCACGC
Organism: uncultured Roseivirgaceae bacterium; assembly: GCA_964563295.1. GTDB lineage: Bacteria > Bacteroidota > Bacteroidia > Cytophagales > Cyclobacteriaceae > Chryseosolibacter. The sequence goes on from CAZLWX010000002.1 coordinate 84,472, forward strand.
GCATGTTCCCGGAAGCAAAACTGCGGATAGTGAATGCGTTGAAAGACCAGGATCAAGTCGTCGCCATGACGGGTGATGGTGTAAACGATGGTCCGGCTCTAAAAGCAGCGCACATCGGCATCGCCATGGGCAAACGCGGAACGGAGATCGCCAAACAAGCCTCCGCCCTGGTGCTGGTCGACGACGACCTGAGCAAGATGGTCGATGCGATTGCCATGGGGCGAAAGATCTATGGAAACCTGAAGAAAGCAATCCAGTACATTATCTCGATCCACATTCCGATCATTCTGACTGTTTCCGTACCGCTGTTTCTCGGTTGGATGTACCCGGATATTTTTACACCTGTCCACGTCATCTTCCTTGAGCTTATCATGGGGCCCACGTGCTCGATCGTTTATGAAAACGAGCCCTTGGAGAAAAAAGCCATGGAGCAACCGCCCCGGGAGATGGCATTCAGTTTTTTGTCGTGGCACGAGTTGCGCATGAGCATCCTCCAGGGACTGGCTATTACCGCGGGAACACTCTCCAGCTACCAATATGCCGTTGCGGATGGGATGTCGGAAGACATGACGCGTACGATGGTGTTTGTCACCCTCATCGTCGCGAACATCTTCCTGACTTTGGCTAACCGCTCGTTCTATTACTCGATGCTCTCCGCTGCTTTCTATCACAACACGTTGATGCGGGCCATCATACTTTCAACTGTGGCGCTGGCCCTGATGATCGTGTACACGCCATTGCTCAACGAGTTTTTCCACCTGGAGCCGTTGGATTTCCATGAACTCATGTTGGCCAGTCTGATTGGATTCCTATCGGTGATATGGTTCGAGGGATACAAGTACTTCAAGCGTCTCCGATCTGGAGTTACGTCGGTCCAGCCTCGATAGCTTTTACTGCCATGGTTCTCAGGGCTTCTTCCTGAAGATAATCAAAGGCACGGTTGTCGCCAACGAGAGCTCCGCCGACTGGCTCGAAAGAAAGATGCGCTCATACCACCCGCGGTTCTGTTTCGTAAACAAAGCGACCATCGAAGCTTTCGCGCGTCTGACATCGTGTTGAATGTGAAAGGCCAGCGAATTCTCAATATTCTGTCGCTGAAAATGAAACGTTACGCCAGCAGTTTTATACGCGGACACAGTCTTCTTGAGTTTGTCGAGGTTCTCTTTTACGTGCAACAGGTAATCATAGTGATACACCATGACCGGTGCCCGCAGCGGTCGGGCAAAATCATTGACCTTTTTCAGCTCGTAACCGAGATTGTTGAAATCAGACGCATAGAGTAGCCGCCGGACAGGCGTCTTTCTCCATTTGCTCGGCACGATCAACACGGGAATTGGTGAACGGGTGAGCACCAGCGTTGCCACCGTGCCAAGAACCTTGCGCAGCAGTCCGGCGCCATGGGTACTCAGACAAACATAGCGGGCGCGAGTCTGTTGAGCATAATCAATGATAGCCTGGTCAACAGAAGAGCCATTCTCCGCCACACATTCCAGTCGTGCCGGGTTGACTCCAGCCCGCCGGCCTTCGGCTGCCACAAATTCTTTCAGCCTTTTCAACGCCTCTTCGGCCTCCTGCGTGACAAAGGCGTTATAACGGCGTTCACTCCACCGCGTCGGCTTGAGCACTGTAAACATATGGTAGAAAACCAATTTACTGCCGTTCTGCGATGCCAGCTGAAACGCAAAGCGAAGGGCCGCCCGGGAATTTGCGGACAAGTCAGTAGTGACGAGGATTGTATCAGCCATACTCTTCAATTAATACTCTTGTTCAACTATCGTTAATTTGTTATGCCAGCTCGGTTTGCATCGGTGACGGTTTTAGGTTTAGAAGCCGCTCCAGCCGTCCCAACACCCTGCGTTCCTGGGCGTTTTCACCGCGATACGCGTCGGCAATGGCGTGCGCCGTGGTGAGTATCTTGCGTCTCATGGTCTTGTCAAACGCGAGCGCGTGTTCGCGGTAATATGTCTCAAAGTCCGCATACGCGTCCTCAGCCATCACTCCTTCCGAAAAAAGGTAATCGAAAGAGAAGAGCATGTATTCAGCGTTGTCGGTGTGGAATTCGTCTGTGGATCCTTCGTAGTTTCTCCAGGTCGAATCGATGGCATTGCGCAGGGCCTGTATCTCTTCTTTCCTGACGTCCCGATCAGCCGCGGCTACCGCGTAGAAGAGGCAACCCAGTTTTTCGTAGATGATTCGGTAGTTGCGTACCATGGCGATATTCTGGTTGATGCGATGTCAAGTACCACAATCACGGTGACGTATTGAATGATAATGGCATCAACCAGAGCTGATATTTGTCAGGCCAAAAAAAAAGAAAGCCCACCGGAAGGTGAGCTTTCGGACCAACGCCGGTAAACCCCTAACTCACCTGAATCGTCTTTTTTACCTCTGGTTTCGAGGTTGCCATTTTCATGACTGTGACCTTCAGGATACCGGACTCATAGCGGGCCTTTATGCCGTCTTCACTTGCATCCTCAGGAAGTGTGAAAGACCGGCTGAATGAACTGTAGTTGAATTCGCGACGAGTGTAGTCCCTTTCCTTTTCTTCACGATCACTTTCGTGTTCTGACGAAATGATAAGAATTCCATCTTTTACCGTGACGTCGAAATCGTTCTTATTGTAACCGGGAACGGCTACTTCGAGCTCATACGTCTTATCGGTTTCTTTCACGTTGACCGGAGGAAGGGGCACTTTTTTCAACCAGTCCGAATCAAAGAAAAAACGATCGCTGAAAAGGTCAGGGAACAATGAACTTCCCGTCAGCGAAGGAAATGCTGATGTTCTAACGAGTGTCATGGCACCTATGTTTATTGGTGAAACATTTAATCAATACTCAAAGATCGTCAGAAAGCTGAGATCAATCCATGATCGCGGTCACGCCGACGAAAGATTTGTATCATCAACTATCGGGTTTTATAGATTGAACGACCGGGGAAAATTTTCCAGCATTTTCTCTACCGCAGACTCGATCATGGTTTCAGTCAAATCCGGCCGGTCCTGTTCCATAATACCGATAGCATATCCGCGCCAAATCAATTCCCGACTCAATGCATCCACGACATCGATGATCAATGTCCCTTGGCGATACGGTATGGGTTGTTGATGTGATTCTACCCGCGATATCTCTCCAACGTGCAATGGCGTATAGGGGTACACCACTTCATCCCGCACGATGATGTGGTAATGAATGGTCAGCTCGGCGTTCGGGATGGCGACATACCCGGCATCTTGCAGGCGCCCGTCAACCGCAGCCTTGATCCGTTTGTCATTGAGCTCGTTGTAGTAGAGCGGGTCATTGCGCGATTCGATGTCATCTTCGACCTCCCACCGGTAGGTCGAATACAATCGCACATCATAGTCATTGTCAAAATCTGTAAACACGGTCAGCTTCTCCGAGCAGCCCGTTAACAGGAAGGCGACGAATAGCAAACTGAGTCTCATGGTTTTTTTTGAAAAACTACGCGTATCATTCCCACCGCACAATGACAAAGATCACGACCTCAGATGACAAACGTCCGACGTTTGTTCGGCGTATAGCGCGAGTTTTGAATCATGGAATCAACTGAAAAACATTATTATCAGGTGGATGTTACCTGGACGTCAGGGCGAAGAGGCATCATGTGCTCGCCGGACTTGACGAACACGGCCGCAGAGGGTGGGTGCATCGAGATAGCAACTCCCCCGCAGTTTGCTATGGGTGTCGAGGGAATCTGGTCGCCCGAACACCTCTATACGGCATCCGTTAACTCTTGTTTTCTGACAACTTTTTTGGCGATCGCCGAAAATTCCAGGCTCGCTTTCAATGCCTTCCGCTGTCGCGGGATTGGTGTCCTTGAAAAAATCGATGGTAAGTTCATGATGACTGAGATCAGACTTGCGCCTGTTCTAACTATCCCCAACGAAGCTGACCGGGAAAAAGCGATACGCGTGCTGGACAAAGCTGAGCGAGCCTGCCTGATCTCCAATTCGATAAAATCGAAGGTGACGCTCACGCCGGAAATCCACATGGGAGCAATGAGCCGCCAACTGGTCCAGCCGAACTGAAGGGGAAATCCCGCCATGGAGCCCTAAGGCATCGTCATCAAGGCGGGATAAATCCGAATGTAAATTTCAACTGAAAGTGGGCTTTTCCCGTAAATGTCATCGAGCGCTGCCCCGGCGTTAAAGATGGTTGCCTGGCAACCTGTAGCTAGATTCGTGTTAAGTCGCCTCAGGAACGTGTAGCTTGCGCCAATGGTAAGCGCACGGATGTTGAACAGTGAGTGAGCGTCAACGTTTTCGATCTGCAACTCCTCTGCCGATTTCTGGATAGCCTCGTATCTTCCATAGATAGCAGTTCGATCGAGCTGCAGGTTCGACTCCAGCATCACGGAATGCTCCCGGTGATCGCCGCCGCTGTCATTGTGGCCCCAAACCAGCGTCGACGTCAGAGATCGGTTCATGCCAATGAGAGGGAGGGTATGAGTCGCTGAAGCCGTAGTTCGTCGAACATCTTCTTCGGGCCGCAATGTCTCCGGGCTGTTGATAAAGGCGCGCGAGACTTGCAACGTGAGCTCAGACGTCGGATTTGCAGTCAGCCTAAACGAGTATGAATCGAATGTGGCCCTGTCCAGACCGTAGCGCGCCTCGCCAGGCTCGCGGCCCGTGAAGATAGATCCATCGAGCTTGAGGAATTTATAGCGAAGGCCCATGGTCGCAACACCGAACGTAATGTGCGTTGCATCTTGCCAATGGTGCCCGAGGGGAGAATCGGGATTGTTCATCGACGAAGGGCGGTGCATGAATGCTACCGGCCCCAGAGCAGGTTCACCAGGGTAGCCGAGGTAGACGAAGGCCTCAAGATCAGAAGTGAACTCACGGGTGTAGGCAACACATAATTCCGAGAACAGGTTGTGTGGATGCTGCCGATCAACCAATGGCTTGCCTTTAAAAGTCTCTCCTGTTTGAAACAATAATGGGTATCCTTCCCCGCCAAACAGCGGATCGAGTGATAGCATGACATTGAAATGCAAAAGCCCATGTTGGCCGATCTTTCTTTGAGCCATCCCCATAAACCAATTGGGCGCATCAACTTTTCTTCCGCCGCGGTCCCCCTCTCCGGTTACATCCTGGTGGTTATATCGGACAAAAACATTTCCGTGAATCATATACATCCACTTCCGTGAATGACGCATGTAGCCGTACATCGGCGCCAGGTCCGTAAGCCAACCAGTTCCCGAGCCGTTGCGATTCATCGGTAAGATCAAAGAATAGGAGTGAGTCATCGGAGCAGTCGAATGATCGATGATCATATTGACGGAGTCAACCAGCGCCGACCGAACACTGTCGGGTGGCTGGTGGTGATGTTCATGCTGACCGAGTAAGCGCGAGCTTAGCAACAACACCAGAACCAACGGCAAGGTCAGCCGCAGGCCATTCTTCATTCCTGAAACGCTCATTCTCATTGTTGGAATTCGTTTTCTCATTCGAAGAACCGTTGGATCAGCTGGCCGATTGGCAACGCATTGCTGGAACGGGAATTTTAATTCTTTCTTAATAGATGCCTGTACCTGCTCGCAACAGCTGACTGCTCAATATGAATTTAATGGAAAAAAATGAGCCAACTTAGAATAGCCCAGGTTTCACCGTTATATGAGAGTGTTCCACCGAAGTTATATGGCGGTACCGAGCGGGTAGTATATTTCCTGACCGAGGAACTGATGGCCAACGGGCATCAGGTTACTTTGTTTGCCAGTGGAGATTCCAAAACCTCGGCGCGATTGGTTGCACCTGTCAAGAAATCGCTGCGCCTGGATTCTACTTGCTTCGATTCACTCGCTCATCACATGGTGATGCTGCAACTCGTCCAGAATGAGTTGAAAAACTTCGACATCATTCACTACCACATTGACTTCATGCATTATCCGTTGTCGCGGATAAACGGTTCCAATCACGTCACCACGCTGCACGGAAACCTCAATATCCCCGATCTTCAGAATGTATACGACGTCTACCATGATATTCCGGTTGTGTCGATTTCTCAAGAACAGCGAAGGCCTCTCTTTTGGCTTAACTGGGTCGGGAACGTATATCATGGCATCCCCGAACGCCTTTTCAAGCCAAACTACAATGAAGGAAAATACCTGGCGTTCCTGGGAAGGATTTCTCCCGAGAAACGCGTTGATCGCGCGATCGAAACAGCCGTGAAATGTGGTTTGCCTCTCAGGATCGCAGCGAAAGTCGACAAGAACGATGATGAATATTTTACCGGCCAGATTAAGCCCTTGCTCGCGCATCCACTGATCGAATTTGTCGGCGAGATCAACGAACATGAAAAGCAACAATTCCTTGGCGAGGCCATGGCACTACTTTTTCCGATCGACTGGCCAGAACCCTTTGGCCTCGTCATGCTTGAATCGCTCGCCTGCGCTACACCGGTGATCGCATACAAGAATGGGAGCGTGCCCGAAATACTTGAGCATGGCCGAAGTGGCTTCGTGGTCAACAGTCAGGCCGAAGCAGCACGCGCCGTGGAATCTATTCGTTCGATCAGCCGTCGCGAATGCAGAAAAGCTTTCGAAGAGCGATTCACATCGGCGGCCATGGCGAGGGGGTATACGCGGGTGTACCAACGATTATTGCAGATCAACAACAAAAAATATTCTCTTGATACGATGCGCATATGAACTTCGTGGAATTTGAAAACAAACACTACGTTCTGGCGACGTCCTCATTCGCGGATCAGCGAACAATGATCCTGAAAGAAGGCGAGTCATTTGCAATTTTCGACTGGCACGGCGACATCCATCAACTGGGTGCGGGGAAGCAGGGAATCTATCATGATGGTACACGCTATGTTTCACAACTGGCAATCACTATCAACGGAAACCGCCCCCTACTGCTGAGCTCAAGGCCGCGAGAAGATAATCAGTTGCTGCGCATCGACATGACCAACCTGGATCTGGTCGACGGAGATGAGGTGATCATGCACGGATCAATCCACCTTCAGCGATCGAAATTTCTTTGGGAGTCCACCTACCACGAAAGAATCCGCCTTATAAACTTTGGTTTGGAGCCGGCGAACTTCGACCTCGAGATGAGCTTCGATGCCGACTTTGCCGATATTTTTGAAGTTCGCGGGTCGGTCCGGCCGCGAAAGGGCAAAATCCAGCCTGTGCAACACCAGCACCAATATGTAGTGTTTTCCTACGTTGGTCTCGATAACGTCGTGCGAAAGACACTATTCCATCTGGATCCCATCCCTGATTCCATCACCGACAAATCAGCCGTCTACCACATACGCCTTGATCCCAAAGAGGAGAGAGCACTCTTTATCAATATCGGCCTCGGACCAGAGGTTAAGGACCCGGGTATTCTCACCTTTGAACGCGGCAGGGAGGAACTCAATATATATATGGAGCGCGCGAGCCGTCACCTCGCGGACGTCAGTACTTCCAATGACCAATTCAATGAATGGCTCAACCGTTCAAAGTCAGATTTGATAACGATGACAACGGTGACTCCACATGGCCTGTATCCTTATGCCGGCGTTCCGTGGTATAGTACTCCTTTCGGAAGGGATGGAATTATCACGGCGATGGAATGCCTTTGGGTGTCGCCCGATCTCGCCAAAGGTGTATTGCAGTACCTGGCGGATACGCAAGCGCAACATTTCGACGACTTCCAGGACGCCGAGCCGGGCAAGATTTTCCATGAAACCCGCGGCGGTGAAATGGCCGCCCTGGGCGAAACTCCTTTCAAACTTTATTATGGGACAATCGACGCAACGCCGTTGTTTATCAGCCTGGCAGGCGCCTACCTCGAACGAACCCATGACGTCAAGACGATCAGTAAGATCTGGCCCAACATTGAGCGCGCCCTGTATTGGATCGACAACTACGGCGACATTGATGGTGATGGTTTCATCGAGTATAAAACCAAATCAGCAAAAGGCCTGTTGAACCAGGGTTGGAAAGACTCCAACGACTCGATATTTTATGACAACGGCTCACTGGCCAAAGATCCGATTGCCCTCTGCGAAGTGCAAGGGTATGTGTATGACGCAAAAGTTCGCGCCTCTGAAATGGCCACGGTGCTCGGTCATCACGATTTGGCCGAAAGGCTACTTGGCGAGGCCGAACAGCTAAAACGCGAGTTCAACGACAAATTCTGGTCCGAAACCAGGAACACCTATGTGATCGCGCTTGACGGCAACAAGAACCAATGTAATGTCGCGACCTCCAATGCGGGCCACTGCCTGTTCTCCGGAATTGCTACCGCGGAGCGCGCCAGGCTGGTCGCACGCAATCTGTTGGGTGAATCAATGTTCAGCGGCTGGGGTATACGCACCGTGTCATCGGAAGAAATCCGCTACAACCCAATGTCGTACCACAACGGATCAATCTGGCCGCACGACAACGCGATGATCGCTTTCGGGCTATCGCGATACCACCTGATGCATGAAGCCGGTGAATTGATCTCCGCAATGTTTGATACCGCCTATCACATGCCGGGGCAACGCCTGCCGGAGCTGTTTTGTGGATTTCCCCGGGAGAAAGGAAAGGCCCCCACCTCTTATCCAGTGGCGTGTTCTCCGCAGGCGTGGGCTATAGGATCCGTTTTCCTGATGTTACAAGCCTGCCTCGGATTACGCATCGACGCGCGGAAGAACGCCATCACCTTAAATCATCCCAAGCTACCGTCATTCCTTCACGACATTACCATAACTAACCTCCGGATGAACAACAAGTTGCTCGTCATCCAGGTGCGCCGAGATAAGCAGGAGATTGAAGCTGTCGCCTTGAGCCCGCACAACGATGTAACCGTCGAAGTGAAGAATCATTCCGAGGTTGAGACTGCCCTACAACGCTGAGCGTCCGATGAAGGGAAGTCGAAGGGATTAACGTTCACCGATGCTGGCTCCCTTTCATCGCCGTGATCTTCGGGATATTCGGGCAATAGATGTCCAAAACTGTAGAATAATTCCATAGTCCGCCCCTCGGTTACAAATCCCGGCCGCCGTCAACAAAGCTCATTTTCAATTAATTAACCGGCTCCGATCGAGTCAGGCACATCATTGGCAAATACGACCGCGACTAAATGATGTTCAACTTAATCTTAGAATTATGAAAAAATTAATGTTTGCCTTTTGCCTGTTGTTTGGAACTGCCGTAGCGGTGAACGCCCAGCAAACACAGGACACCACTCAGGATCGTTCCAATCAATATAACCAGCAGCAGTCTGATCAATACAATCAGCAAGACCAGGAAGATCAGGATATGCAACGCATCAGCACAAGCGAGCTTCCGGCAGCAGTTCAGGCATCGCTTGAGGGTCAGGACTACAGCGGCTGGACCGTCGAGCAAGCTTTCAAGAAAGACAAAGACGGACAAACCATTTATGCTGTTGAGCTGAAGCAAGGCAATGAAACGAAGAAAGTGAAGTTTGACGCCCAGGGAAACAAGCTCGATAAGGACAAGGATAAGGACAATGGCGATCAATAAGCCATGTAGTGCGTATCCATAAAGAAAAGGTGCTCCATCAGGACACCTTTTCTTTTTTTTGTCCACGCACAACGCCATCATTGGATTCAGGTACCGGTGGTTTTCTTTTATCTTTGCATCGATGACCACGTTGTACATAAAGAACATGGTTTGCAACCGCTGTGTGATGACGGTAAGGGAGGTGTTTGAGCGCCAGGGGCTGCATCCGGAAAAAGTGGCCCTCGGAGAGGTTGTGCTTCGGGAAGAGCTGTCCGTTTCACAAAAAGAGTCGATCGACAAATCACTAGCCGATTTAGGATTCGAAAGAATCGACGACCGGAAAGCCAGGCTGATTGAATCGATAAAGAACAAAATCATCGGCATCATCCACCGCAGCGAGACCGTCAACCTTAAATTCAACTGGTCGAAAGTACTCGCAGACGAGCTCCATTACGACTACAACTATCTCAGCAATCTATTCTCCAGCGTTGAGGGTATCACACTCGAGCAATACATCATCAGGCAGAAGATCGAGCGGGTGAAGGAGTTACTCTTTTACGACGAACTCAACCTGAGTGAAATTGCCCACCGCCTGGGCTACAGCAGTGTGGCCCATCTTTCGGCGCAATTCAAGAAGGTCACCGGGATGACACCATCGGCGCTAAAGAAATCGCGAAGCGCTGGCGATGCAAGGAAGCCGCTAGACGGAGTCTAAGACTAAAGGACAAGGGTCAAAGGCCAAAGGCCAAGGGACTCAAGTTGCAAGTTACACGTCACAAGTTGCAGGTTGAGGGAGTTGTGTAAGGAAGGGGTATACCGTTACCCTTTTGACGACTAATTTATCAACCTCGTTCTAAAATCATGACAAATGGCGGGCTTGCAACATGCAACCTGTAACCTGCAACTTGAAGAAGGCCAAAGGCTAAAGGCTAAAGGACAAAGGCTAAAGGCTAAAGGCTAAAGGACAAAGGCTAAAGGACAAAGGC
>CAZLWX010000003.1:0-76475 GCA_964563295.1 uncultured Roseivirgaceae bacterium
TAAGTACCAGGTCGTATTGTTCAAAGCGTGATATATCTTTATTGCGGAGTGTCCCCGTGTAGTTCAGCACTTTCAGCTGTGGAGTAAATTTGCGCGCTTCCATCTCCCAGTTATAGATCAGTGATGTCGGCATCACCAGCAGCGATGTGCCTTTGCCCGCTTCCTTTTCCGACTGTAATAAGGTCAACGCCTGAACGGTCTTACCAAGACCCATGTCATCGGCAAGACAGCCCCCGAGCCGATACTCATTCAAGAACCTCAGCCAGTTGTACCCAGCCCGCTGGTATGGACGAAGTTCGCCGCAGAAACCCGCGGGGACGGGATATTGTTTTATGCCGCTGAATGAGCTGAGTGAACGAAGCTTTTCACTCAAATGAACCTTCGCCAGGTTGCCGTCTTCCAACTCCTTGACGAGATTCAGGTGATGTTTGCGCAGTACGGGCTTCTCATGCGATCCTTCGGTTTCGCTTAACGCGAACAGGTCGGCATATTTCGTCAGCCAGACTTCGGGAATAATCGCGATCTCGCCATTTGGCAGCTTGAATTCAACTTTCTTTCGGAGAATGAGTTTTCTCAGTTCCTTAAACGGGATTTCAAACTCACCGAATCGAATCCTCGCGTGAATATCGAACCAGTCGATGTTCTCCTTTACCTCGACCTCGATCACGGCCTTGCCCACGAAATACTTCTTGTCGCGGCTCTCCGGCTGGCTTACTTCAAAACCAAGGTTTAGCAGGTTGACGCGGTTCTCATTCAACCATGAGAACGCCTCCGACTTAGGTATCGCTACCCTGAAGCCCTTCATCGGCAGCCCCAGTTTTTGCAGGGTGTGCAGAAAATTCTTTTCAGTGTCGGTCTTTCGGGCTACCCGGTGAAAAATATAAGCGGATCCTTGTTTCTCCACGGTCACACTTACGGGACCAATATTGTCGCCGCGGAACCGATGTTTTCCATACTTAAATGAAAGGTCGAATACAATCTTTCCCGATTCATCGGTCGCATCCTCCATGGGAGGAGCGTCTTCGAAGAGTGATGAAACCGCTGTCGTCTGGGCGCTGTGCAGCTCGGAAAGAGTCAGCACGGGAAACGGGTCGTACGTGCTTTTGTTGATTTCAAATCCGCTCGCCTCGACATCATCAAACGATGCTATCAGCGGAGCGACGAACCGGTTGTAGTATGTCTCTTCGACGTTCTTCGGAATAACGACAAATTTCTTGCTGAAGAATGGTATCAGTTTCTTGCCGTCGACATGCTTTTCAAAGCCGTATAGTCTGCCGTTGATGACCATCCAGGCCGGGCTCTTGCAGACCAGGTAAGCCGTTTCGTTAGGCAGGTCGAGTTTCTTACCCTGGTAGTAAACGGTAGGATAGTAGTTCGTTTGGTCCTCCGTGCGCATGAAATGGAACTGAATTGTCGCGCGGTTGTCGAGGACTTCGATCTTGCGCCAGGTTGGTTCTCCGTCGTTGCCCATCTCGAACAACATCTTCCCTTTCAATTTCTCAAGCACCCTCGCCCGGCGCTTCTCCATATATTCCTCAATCTGTTCCTGAATCTGCTCGTTTCCTTTGGACTTGTCGAACGTCTTTGTCAGGAACTCCTCCGGCTTGACGATCTTGGGTGAGAATTTCTTGACGATCGCATCCTGGTGCATGGAATCAATGGTCTCGATCAGTTCAAAATCGCGGTCGTCCAGTCCCCGTGAGAATTCTCTGGCATTTTTGGCTGAAATATTCTGATGCTGATAAGTCAACTTCCCCTTTTCGTCCAAATGCACGATATAGGACTCGAAAATGAATCCCAAATACTCATGCTGGTAGAGTGAATAAATAATCTGGAACGGCTGAGAGGCAGAGACTTTCATGTAAAATCTGGCCTTTTAATAGGAACAGAATCACTAAAATAGGTATTTCTACGTAGAAAAAACCTATTTTTTTGGAAGATATGTTACATGATTCTTACAGATGCCTTACCTCCGCCACTCTGGAGGCCATTTTTGCCGGGTGAGCAGATATAAGGAATGTGACTACGGCAACGACCAGGAAGACAGCTATAAAGTCGGAAGGCTTCACTTTGATTGGATAGCCCTGCGTGATAGACGTCTGCATACCCATGGATATTATTTCGTGTTCAAGTTGTATCCAGCAGAACAACCCTCCCAGTAGGAGTCCAGCGATTGTTCCCAGAAGAGCTATCAATGCGCCCTCCGCCAGAAAGATGCGGCTGATTTGCCCGCCGCGCGCACCCATTGCTGACAGCATTGAGATGTCCTTTTTCTTGTCCAGCGCCAACATCATCAAATTGAAAAAGATATTGATCGAGCCGACCAGCAGCAGTATGCTCAATGCCAGAAACGCGAACAACTTCTCGAACTTCAACAACTTGTAGAGATCCTTATGTTGTTCCTCATGATTGAGAACTTCGAATTCTGATCCCAATACCTGCTGCAGACGCTTGTCCACCTCAAACACGTCGGCGCCGTCGACGGCCTTCACTTCAAGCGACGTCCGCCTGTTCCCGTACTCCAGCAGGTCGCGAGCAAATTCCAGTGGAACTATGATATAGTTCTCATCAAACTGCTGCACAATTGAAAAGGCGCCCGCCGGTGCAATGGTTTTTCGCGAGTAGAGCCTGGAGGGATCGAGCCCGACAGTCTTCTCATTCTTGATGTAATAAATCTGTAGCGGGTACAACGGATCATTAACAGCGATAGACAGCGCGTACTGGACACCCCTGCCGACCACCGCGTATTGTACGCCGTCTTCGACAAGCTTGAACTCTCCTTCAACAATGTTCTCATCAGGGATGCGCTCCTGTTCAAGAAAATTGTCACCCACGCCCTTCATAGTGATCGCCTGGTTTTCATCGCGATAGCGAAGGTAGGCGTAGTCTTCGATCACTTCGGTGACGACCTTGACACCATTGACAGCCTCGATTTTTTTCAGCAGCTCCGGAGTGACTTCAAACGATTTACCGCGGCTTGCCTGAATCTTGATCTGAGGGTCAAAGGAATTGTTCAACGACTGAAGTAGATCTTCCAGGCCATTAAAAACGGAGAGTACGATGATCAGTGCCGCCGTGATGACAGCCACACCAACCATCGAAAGAATTGAAATGATATTGATAAAATTGGCCTTCCGCCTGGAGAACAGGTAACGTCTTGCAATAAAGAAGGAGAGGTTCAAGCTTTCTCGTTAAGATGCGCCCCAAAAAACTATGTTCCGGTACTGTCGGCCGGCGGTATGTTCAAGTTCTTGATCAACTCTTCGATCCGTTGCGCGTTCTCTTCCACTTCATCGATCACGAAAATCAATTCCGGGATCGTTCGTACCTGCTTGCGGATCCTTTCTCCCAAGGCTCTCCTGATCTCTTTCTTATGCTGATTAAGTCGTTCCAGTGTCCGTGCTTTGTCCTTCGCAAGCATCATACTGATATAGATGCGAGCTACTCCAAGGTCAGCACTTACCCGCACATCGGCTATCGAAATAAACGCATTATCCAAAAAGCCCTTTTTGTCCTGCTGGAAAATATCGCTCAGTTCCTTCTGAATCAAACGGCTGAACTTCTGTTGTCGCGTGGTGCCTGCCATGAACGTAAAGATAAGGTACGAATGAAAGCGTAACACAGATAAAAACCAATAGATTCCGCTTTAAAACTGAGATTTACTGTATTTTTCAGCCACTCAAATCAGGAGACTTTGATCCGCTATTTTCGAATTAACGATCCTTACCGGCTGGTTGGCCTTCTGGTTGTATTGTTGATTATTTCACTTCCGTTGTTCATCGATGCTGTTGGAGTCACGACTGCCGAGCTGAAGACGATGCTGCTCGGTGAGAAAATGAACGAAGGATTCAGCCTGTATTCCGAGGTTGCCGATAACACCGCACCGCTTGCAGGATGGTTCGCCGAACTCATCGATTCCGTTTTTGGCCGATCGGTGCTCTTGCGCCATGCCCTGGCATTCCTGCTGATTTTTGCCCAGGGGGCATACATGGGTATCATGTTAATCAGCAGGAAAGTATTTAATGAAAACACCTATATCCCCTCTTTCCTCTACTGTTTGCTTTTCTTCTTTTCGCATGAGTCGTTGTCATTGTCGAACGAGTTAATTGGATTCACTTTTCTCCTGCCAGCCCTTAACAATCTTTACAAGGAAATCGAATTCCGCATGCAGCGCGATGAAACGGTCTTTAACCTGGGGCTTTACATAAGCCTTGCATCTCTGTTTTCGATCGGTTATTGGGTCTTCCTTTTTTACATCATGGTTGTGCTGGTGTTCTTCACACGAACTACCGCCAGAAAATTTGCCTTGCTCGTCTTCGGGTTCACGTTGCCTCACTTTCTGTTCCTGACAATCGGATACCTGAATGGCTCCCTGTCCGGGATATGGAACTACTTGTACGTTGAAAATCTGTCCTTTGATCGGGACATCTTTATTAACGCAAAAGGTCTTCTCACATTGGGCGCCGTCCCGCTCGTCTACCTGGCTGTGTCGATCGTGATGCTACAGCGGGAAGCGCGGTTCAGCAAATACCAATCACTGCTCTTCCAGGTCATGTTCTTGTGGTTGGGATTTTCGCTTTTGTACTTGTTTGTCTGCAAAGATCTGCGTCCTCAAAGCCTGATTGTGTTCATTCCGGCTCTGGCCTTCCTTTTCACCCATTTCTTCCTCTTCATTCGCCGCAGGAGGCTTGCGGAGATAAACATTTGGATTTTGTTCCTTGGAATTGTCGCCACCTGTTACCTGGCGCGCTATAATAAATTGGATGCTGTAGACTATTCCCGCTTAATGCCAGGCGAAAATACGGTCGGCCTGGAGAAGCAGCGTATTCTCGTCCTTGGTGATGACATTGGTTATTACCAGCACAACCAGCTGGCCACAGTTTACCTGAACTGGGATATCGCGGAAGGGATCTTCCGTCACCCGGAGTACTACGAGAACCTCACCGAGATCTATCACGCGTTCACGTCGGATCCGCCGGATGTCGTGATCGACCGCGAGAATCTCCTTCGCCCGATTCTCGAGCGCGCTCCGAAACTCAGGGAGTCGTATAAAAGGCAGGGTATATTCTATCGAAAGGTCAGCAACTGATCTTGTTCACGCGTCTGGCGTGCCGGCCGCCTTCGAACTGCTCGTTGAGAAATCGATCGGTGATGCGTTCGGCCAGGTCCTGCGGGATAAATTTCGCCGGAAGGCAGATGATATTAGCGTCGTTGTGTTGTCTGGCAAGGGCGGCGAGTTCCTCATTCCAACAAATGGCAGCGCGAACCCCCTGGTGTTTATTGGCGGCCATTGCGACGCCATTTGCACTTCCACAGATCAGTACCCCCATCAATTTTTCTTTTTCAACTGCGTCGGCGACCGGGTGAGCGAAGTCCGGGTAGTCCGTAGATTCGCTGCTGTGTGTCCCGAAATCCCGGACGTCATAACCGGATGCTTCGAGTTTTTTCTTCAGGGCTTCCTTCAGCCCGAATCCGGCGTGGTCACATCCGATCGCTATGGTCTTGCTCATGACGATGATTCCTTAAGCGCTTCTTCTGCCTCTTCCCTTTCTTTTCTCTTCACAACCCTTGAAGATATCAATATACTGACTTCGTACAACAGGTACAACGGCACTGATATCAGGCCCTGGCTCAGTGGATCTGCGGAAGGCGTGACAATTGCGCCCACGATCAGAATGATGATGATAGCGTGTCGCCTGGACTTGCGAAGGAATTGAGGTGTGACTATTCCGATTTTGGTCAGGAAGAAGATTACCACCGGGAGTTGGAACAACAGCCCACTTCCGAACACAACGGTCACGATCGTTCCCGTATAGGATGTAATGTCGAATTCATTTACGATCATGCTGCTGATCTGGTAGTTCGCCAGAAAAGATATCATCATCGGAGACATGATATAATAGCCGAATAAAACTCCTGTCAGGAACAGGAAGGAAACTGCCGCAACAGCTCCCTTGGAGTAGCTTCGTTCTGTCTTATACAGCCCTGGCCTGATGAACCTCCACAGCTCCCAGGCAATATAAGGAAAAGCGAGGATCAAGCCGATTACCACGGAAGCTGTGATGTGCATCGTAAACTGTCCGGTCATGAGCCGGCTTTGAATCTTGAAGGGGATTTCCTCCACGCAAAGTGTATCTGACCCAACCCATTTTCCAATCTGGCACAACCACCTGAACGTCGGGAAATCCACCCGCCCCGGTGCAAAAATGATATTGGTGAATATCCATTCCCCATAGGAGAATGCAACGATGGTGAAGATGAGAATGGCTATGAGCGAGCGCACCACGTGCCAGCGCAATTCCTCGAGATGGTCGAGAAAACTCATTTCTTTCTCCTCAAGCGGCTCCTGATCTAACGGCATGGACAATAATTTTACGCGGGGCTCTGGTTAATACAACGGGAATTTCTCCATCCAGCGGTTAACTTTTTTCCTGATGGCTTTGAGGTGCTTTTGATCCGCAGGACGCTGAAGAGCTTCATCGATGAGCGCTACCACTTTCTTCACATCTTTTTCTTTCATACCCCGGGTTGTCACGGCCGGTGTGCCAATCCGCATCCCCGAAGTAACCATCGGCGATTGGGTATCGAATGGCACCATGTTCTTATTGATCGTTATATCCGCCTGGATCAAGGCATCCTCGGCCTGCTTGCCTGTCAGGTTCTTTGACCGGAGATCAATGAGCATAAGGTGATTATCCGTACCTCCGGAAATAATCTTGTATCCACGATCGACAAACTCTTCGGCCATTGCGCGCGCATTCTTGGCGACCTGCACGATGTAGTCGAGGTATTCATCCGACAGGGCCTCATGGAACGCGACTGCTTTCGCCGCGATCACATGTTCGAGGGGACCTCCCTGCGTGCCAGGGAAAACGCCTGAATCCAGCACTGCACTCAGCTTTCTGATTTCACCCTTTGGCGTCTTCAGTCCCATCGGGTTGTCAATATTCTTGCCGATCATGACCATGCCGCCGCGCGGTCCGCGCAACGTTTTGTGTGTAGTCGTGGTCACCACGTGGCAATAGTCCATCGGATCGTTAAGAAGCCCCCGCGCAATCAAGCCGGCGGGGTGAGCAATGTCGGCCATCAGGACGGCACCGACGGCATCAGCCGCCTCCCTGAGTTTCTTATAATCCCAATCACGACTGTAAGCGGAAGCTCCGCAAATGATCATGCGAGGCCGCTCGCGAACCGCAATGTCGATCACCTTATCAAAATCAATTCTCCCCGTGGCCTGCTCCACGCCATAGAACACCGGCTGGTAAAGCTTGCCGGAGAAATTTACCGGAGACCCGTGCGTCAGATGGCCTCCGTGCGAAAGGTCAAATCCAAGTATTTTGTCGCCGGGCTTTAGGCATGCCAGCATCACAGACGCGTTGGCCTGCGCACCAGAGTGCGGTTGAACGTTGGCCCATTCGGCGCGAAACAACTTCTTGGCCCGATCGATAGCGAGTTGCTCGATTTCATCAACGACTTCGCATCCTCCATAATAACGCTTGCCTGGCAATCCTTCAGCGTACTTATTGGTCAGGACTGTGCCCATGGCGCGAATCACCTGTGCCGAGGCAAAGTTCTCCGAAGCGATGAGCTCAATACCGTTTTGTTGCCGCAGCTTTTCCTTTTCAATGAGATCGAAAACCGCCTTATCTTTTTTCATATCGGGTTGTTAAACGCCGCCCAAAAATAGGAGAGATATCGAGGAATTCCCAGGTGTGGTGATAATTCAGGTATCGGTTGCCACTATAAATTTCCCTGCCGGCACCGTTACCACGAACCGCTGCTGCCGCCGCCACCAAAACCGCCACCGCCGCCGGAGAAACCACCACCACCCGACCAGCCGCCACCTCCGCGGCCGGAGAAGCCTCCAAACCAACCCGGTCCCGCCACCCATCCTCCACCACCGCGACGGCGGTTCCCACGATTGCGGATATTGATGATGATTATCACGAGCAAGATTAACAGGGTGGTCACCAGCGACCCTCGCGACTTGCGTTTCTCTACTTTCCTGACCTCGGTCTTGTACTCACCTGCTATGGCTTTCGTGATGGAGGTGATGGCGGCATCAACACCCCCTTCGTAGTTTTCTTGTCTGAAATACGGTGCGATTTCGTTCCGAATGATTTGATTGCAAATAATGTCAGGTAAAACGCCTTCCAGCCCATAGCCGACCTCGATGCGAACTTTCTTGTCATTAATCGCGATAAAGAGCAACACGCCGTTGTCATTTCCTGCTGTGCCCAACTTCCATTTGTCGGCCACCTTGATGGTGTATTCTTCAAGGATCTCGCCCTCAAGAGAAGGCACGATCAATACGGCAATCTGATTCGACGTTGAATCCTCGTGCGCCTTTAGCCGCTGTTCGAGTCGTGAAATAAACCCCGCACTCAGCACATGGGCCTCGTCATGAACCCGCAGGCCCCACAACTCCGGCACCTTCAGCTGTGCGGTAACAACCAGCGGACCGAGGCTGAAAAGGACCGCCATAAGTGCAGTAATGACCCGGTTAGCTGATGCGCAAATCATCTCTCAATTCATTGATATCATCCGACGTTTTCTTGAAGCCTTTCTCGAGCAAAATCTCGCCGCAACGCCGAATGCCCGCTACCATTCCGTCGATAAATTTGCCTTGCCTGGTGTGCGCCACCAGATCCCTGACGATGTGATCCCACTCCTTTTGTTCGACCACTTTACTGATCCCACGGTCAGCCATTACAACAACCTCGTGCTCGAAAAACGAGATGAAAATCATGATTCCCGTGCGGTGTCTTGTGTTAAAGACCTCCTCTTCCAGGAAGGCGTTTTCGGCATTCTGACGAGTCATAACATCCATCTCCCGGCGGCTGATAAAAAGTTTTTTCAGCGAATCCGAAAAGCTGGTAATCAGCGCCCCCAGCACACCACCCAACACCACGGCAAAAAATATAAATAGCGGGTCATAAAACAGGGTGTTCACAGCATTGGTTATCACATAACGATCGACCACGATGATAGTCAGGAAGAACAAGATGGCTGAAGTGATTCCCGACTTGTATAACACAGAATTGTATTCACCGCTCCGTTCGGAGATTACGGGCACGATTTCGCCAGAGATCTTTTCTTCGGCTTCCCTTACCGCATCCTTGATCCGCTGCAGGTCGTGATCTGAAAATTTCTTTCGCAGGTTCATGAGATCGAACAAGGACAAAGATAGCGAGGAATAGCAGTTATCGCAGTTCCCGCAGGTAAAGCTGAATGGAATTCTCCAGACCGAAATACAAGGCATCCGAGATCAAGGCATGACCAATCGAGACTTCGTCAAGAGACGGAATGTTCTCCTTCAGATATCTCAAATTGTTAAGGTCAAGATCGTGGCCGGCATTGATTCCGAGCCCAAGATCACGGGCAACGCGGGCGCTTTCGTGGTAGGGTTTGACGGCAATCTCCCGGTGGATCGCGTACTCGCGGGCGTACGGTTCGGTGTAGAGCTCGATCCTGTCGGCCCCGATTTTGGCGGCTCCTTCAACCATCTGGGGAGAAGGGTCTACGAACACCGACACGCGCACGCCCAGCTCCTGGATGGTTGTGATCACCTTATGCAAGAATGCAGCGTTGGTTTTTGTATCCCATCCTGCATTGGAGGTGATCGCATCAGGTGCATCAGGTACCAGCGTCGCCTGGGTTGGTTTAACGTCCCTGATAATTTTCATATAGCGATCGTCAGGATAGCCCTCGATATTGAATTCAGTCGTAACGACTTCCTTCAACTGCATGACGTCCGTGTATCGGATATGTCGCTCATCGGGCCTCGGGTGAACGGTGATTCCCTGGGCGCCAAACCGCTCGCAGTCGATTGCAGCTTTGATCACATCCGGATTATTTCCCCCTCGCGCGTTTCGGAGTGTGGCAATTTTGTTAATATTGACACTGAGTCTCGTCATCCCTTTACCAAGTGCTTTTATAACCTAATGCGTGATAATTTTGTTTCGAAATTACACAACAACATTCATTTATGAGCCTCAAGACACGAATCGATAATGACATTAAGGCGGCTATGCTGTCCCGCAATAAAGAAGAATTGGAAGCGCTCCGCAGCATAAAGTCGATGATTCTGCTTGCCGAAACCGAGAAAGGTGGAACGGGTGAAATCTCCGACGATGCCGGGAATAAACTTTTGATGAAGGCAGCGAAGCAGAGAAAAGAATCGGCGGAGATCTTTCAGCAGCAGAACCGGAATGACCTGGCCGACCGTGAGTTGTTTCAGCTCAATGTCATCAACCGGTATTTGCCTAAACAGTTGTCCGACGATGAACTGCGGGCGGCCCTGAAATCAATCATTAGCGAGGTGGGCGCAAGTGGTCCCCAGGACATGGGGAAGGTCATGGGTGTGGCCACGAAAAAATTAGCGGGACAAGCGGATGGAAAAGTGATCTCCGAGTGGGTGAAAAAACTGTTGACCCCTTGAACGGAATCGATATTGCCCTTTGCATCTTTATCGTGATTGGATGCTTCTCCGGGTTTAAGGAGGGCTTCTTAATGGGTGTGTTCTCCTTGTTGGCCATCGTGTTGGGTGTGCTCGGCGGCTTCAAACTTATGGGACTCGCCATGGTTTTTCTTGCCAGCCAGTTCGATATTGATCAGACCTTCCTGCCGTATATTGCTTTTGCTGTCGTCTTCCTGACCATCGTAATTGTTGTTCGATTGGTTGGCAACATGCTTAAGTACACCATTGACAAGTCTTTCCTCGGAAAAATGGATCAGGCAGCCGGCGCGCTGCTGGGTCTTTTCAAGACTTTGTTTGTCTTAAGCGTGCTGTTGTGGATCCTCAACTCGCTCAAACTTTCATTGCCCGATCGCTGGACCGAGGATTCCATGATCTTGCCTTATGTCGAAAGCTTCGCACCATGGATGACAAGCTGGATAAGCGGCATTTTTCCTTTTTTTCGGGATATTTTTTAGACCAAAAGGGTTTCTTTGTCCGACTTTTATTCTGAATAAATTTTGCTTTACTTATCGAGGTTAATTCAAGCCCTGTATGCCGATCACAGTTAGGGACGAAAATGGCTTCAAGTTTGTCGATGAGGGACAGGGCACGGTGTTGCTCTTGCTGCACGGATTATTTGGCGCGCTGAGTAATTGGGAAGGTGTAGTCAATCGTTTTTCGAAAGACTTTCGCGTTGTAATTCCCATGCTGCCCATCTATGAGATGCCGATAAAAGAAGCAGGTCTCGAAGGTTTACGAAGATTTGTTGAGGATTTTGTTGCTTACAAGCAATTGGATGACCTTATCATCATGGGCAATAGCCTGGGCGGTCACGTCGCACTATTGTATGCTTTGAAGAATGCCGACAAGGTGAAAAAACTGGTATTGACCGGCAGTTCGGGATTGTTCGAGGATTCAATGGGCGGTTCGTATCCAAAGCGGGGAAACTACGAGTATATCCGCGAACGGGTAGCATACACCTTCTACAGCCCTGAGGTCGCCACGAAGGAACTTGTCGATGAAGTATTCGACACCACGCGAAGTATTCCGAAGTGCATGCGAATCGTAGCAATCGCCAAGTCGGCGCAACGCCATAACATGGCCGATGAAATTCCCAACATCCAGGCACCGACGCTACTGGTGTGGGGATTAAATGACACGATAACACCGCCGATAGTAGCCCATGAATTTAACCGGTTGATTCCCAAGTCGACGCTGAGATTCATAGACAAATGCTGTCATGCTCCCATGATGGAACACCCGGAAAAATTTAATGACCTGGTGAGTGAATTTATTCTCAACCAGGAATTGTTTTATAGACAACAACACTAATTGATAAAACATGATCGCCGAGGACCTGATCAATCACATGATACCCCCGCTCAAGGGCACCGACGATGCACACAAGGCGATCGTGTGGATGGAAGAGTTCCGCTGCAACTATCTTCCCGTAGTCGATGGTGGTCACTTGCTGGGATTTATTTCCGAAGAAATTATCCTCGAGACCAATGACATCGAGAAGCAAGTCGGCGACTTCAATCTGATTGGACAGACCAGCTACGTCCACCTGGATACTCACTTCTACGACATCCTGAAGGTGGCGACAGACAACAAGCTGCAGATGGTTGCTGTATTAAATCATGACCAGCAATACTATGGTGTCATAACGGTTCAGGACACACTGACGTCCTTTGCACAGACAGCAGCCGTACAGATGCCGGGCGCTATTCTGGTGCTCGTGATGAATTTTATGGACTACTCACTGGCCGAAGTGAGTCGGCTGGTAGAGGAGAACAATGCCAAGATATTAAGCTCCATTATCAAAGAGGACTCGCTGGATCCTGGTAAGATACGCCTTACGCTGAAGATCAATCAATCCGACATGTCGCGGATCGTTGCCACCCTTGAACGATTCGGATATAAGGTGATCGGCCGTTACCAGGAAACCAAGCCTGTGGAGAATGAAAAAGAGCGGATCGACATGCTGCTCCGCTATCTCGACATCTGATCCGGGGGTTTTTTCCTTCACTTTTGCTTCCGTATCTTTATCTCTTCGATCAATCTTTCTGACATCAAAAAAGTTGGTATACCTGGATGAGAATCGGAGTTCACGGCAAGGAGTTTACCCGGCAATTCGTGCCGTTCGTTGAACGGATCTTTGAACTCTTGGCCGACCATGATATCTCGGTGTCGAGCCGGTTTCTCAGTCACCTCAAGCACCCTTCGTTCCGAAAATACCAATGGAAGACTTACGAGCCGGGCGATGACCTGAGCAAGATGCAGCTTTTTATCAGCATCGGAGGCGATGGCACGTTGCTGGAAGCCGTTTCCCATATTGGTAGACACCAAATCCCAATTTTGGGTATTAACACAGGAAGGCTGGGTTTTCTGGCTACAATCAGCCGTGAAGAGACCGAAAATGCCCTGGCTCAACTGTTGCAAGGAAAATACAAGCTCGACAAACGTTCAGTGTTGCGCCTGAATTCCAGCAACGACGTATTTGGAAAACTCAATTTTGCATTGAATGACTTTACTATTGTGAAGAAGGATACTTCGTCGATGATCACCATACACACATTCATCGATGGCGAATTTTTGAACTCGTATTGGGCGGATGGGATAATTGTAGCTACGCCAACCGGATCGACCGGGTATTCACTGAGTTGCGGGGGACCCTTGATTTTTCCACGCTCCGGCACTTTTGTAATTACCCCCGTAAGTCCGCACAACCTTACCGTCCGTCCAATCATTGTGGCTGATGGCGCCGAGATCTCATTTCGAATCGAAGGCAGGAGCAAGAAATTCTTGGTCTCGCTGGACTCGCGGGTTGCGACCGTTGACAGCACCGTTGAACTGAAAGTGAAGAAAGGCGATTTCACGGTCAATCTGGTGCAACTCGAGGGGCAGCATTATTTCAAGACGTTGCGTCAGAAGCTCAACTGGGGCCTTGACCTTCGCAACTGATTTTTTAGTACCTTTGATGTTGGCTTTATCTGATTTAATCGATGTATCGTAACTTCCGCGCCGTCACGTGCCTCATATTATTCGCGGGAATTCTGCTTTCTGTTTCGGCTTCCGCACAGCTGAACCGAAAGAATGTGAAGAAGAACAATCGCGCGATGTCGCAGTTCCGAGGGAAGAAATCGCATTTCGGGAAAGAAAGGGCATACACATCACTCGGCGTTTCGCTGAATGCATTCAATTACTACGGCGACCTGGCTCCGCGGCCGGGCATGTTGAGCACCGATATTTCCTTCACCCGCCCGGCGATCGGCATCGGCCTTGCCCACCGTTTCGGCCCTCGTTATACAGTCACGGCGAATTTTGCGTACGGTACGCTCTCAGGGGCTGACGCCAACTCGGCCGACCAATCCGACACCGGCAGCGGCGTCTTTCGCTACAAAAGAAATTTGAGCTTCCGAAACCGTATCGAGGAGCTCTCCATTGTAGCCTCTCTCGATTTGTTTCAGAATCAGGCAACGTACATCAGCCGCGTCAAGTGGACACCCTATGCGTGGGCCGGTGTGGCAGTATTCCATCACAACCCAAAGGCGAAAGCGCCGGATACAGACCTCAACGGTGCGCCGCTACCGGAGGCTGGCAAATGGGTCGCTTTGCGGCCGCTTGGCACTGAAGGCCAGTACAGTAGCCTTTTGCCTTCTGACGCCAACTACGGAATTAAACCTTATAATTTACTGCAGGTAGCCATACCATTCGGACTTGGAGCTCGTTTCAGATTGAACGAAGTAGTGGACTTTTCAGCGGAAATCGGCTGGCGCTATCTTTTTACCGATTACATTGATGATGTCAGTATGAATTATGTCGACCTGAGCGTGTTGAACAGCGAGTTATCAAGGGCGATGTCCTACCGCGGAAATGAAACCCCCTTCGCGGTCGAGGCGCAACCTACACAGACCCGCTCCGGCACCACCTATAATCTCATTCCCGGGTACGGCCAGGAATACCCCACAAATTTGCGCGGGAGCCGCAACGACCGTGATATCTACATGGTAACGACATTACGCGTCAGTTACATCCTGGGCAAGACATTCCATCGCGCCAAGTTCAGATGATCCGACTCCCAGTCATCGCCCTGATTTTGATTGCGGCCAGCCAGGTTTGCGCGCAGCGGTCAGAAGTGGGCTTTGGAATTGGAACGTTTAATTATACCGGCGATCTTGCGCCGACATACAATATTCAGCACTCGAGATTTGCCGCCACTGCCTTTTATCGATCCAACGTCAGCAAGGTGGTAAGCATCCGGGCCGCCATGGTGGGTGGTGATGTAGCTGCGACTGATCAGTCAAGTGAACCATTCTCCCGCGAACGCGCTGCGTCGTTTAATATTTTTCTAATGGAAGCATCACTCGCCATGGAATACCATTTCCTGAACTGGCGAGACAGCAAGCACATCTTGAGATATTCACCTTACCTGTTTGGCGGATTGGCGTTGTTCGGTATAGCGGGCAACGCCGAAAAAAGTGCTGAGTACAGCAATATCCAGGCGGCCATACCTTTCGGCGTGGGGATCAAATACATCGTCAATCCACGATGGTATGTGGGATTAGAGTTCGGTGCAAGAAAAACTTTTTTTGATTATCTGGACAACGTGTCCGTTGGCGATCCGGACAACAAGAACTTCCGCTACGGCAATCCGTTCACTGACGACGCCTATTATTTCCTGGGTCTGAGCGTCACCCGGACATTTTACGATATCCCGTGCCCGACTAATCCTTATAAGTAACCTCATTGGCGGCTTAGGGCTTTAATGGTATCTGCGACCTGGACGTTTGCGTATGACTTTTTTGGCTAATTTTGCACCCTTGTGGCATCTTTCAAGGAACATATAGACTTCAATAATTTGCCCCGGCATATTGCCGTTATCATGGATGGCAACGGGAGGTGGGCCAAGAAGAAAGGTGCAATGCGAATTTTCGGGCATCGAAACGCCGTGCAAGCGGTACGCGATGTCACGGAGTGCTGTGGCGAGCTCGGAATTCAGTACCTCACACTCTATGCCTTCTCGACAGAAAATTGGAATCGACCAAAAGAGGAGGTCCAGGGGCTGATGGAACTGCTTGTCAACACGCTCAAGCAGGAGATCGGCACGTTGATGGAAAACCAGGTGAAGCTGGTCACGATCGGTGACACTACCCACTTGCCGGTTGACTGCCAGAAGAACCTTGAGTGGGCAATCGCTCAGACGAAAGAAAATACCGGGTTAAAATTGATTCTGGCGCTTAGCTACAGTGGCCGTTGGGAAATTGTCCAGGCGATGAAGGCTATCGCTGCCAAGGTGCACGAAGGCAAGATCGATCCAGATAAGATCTCCGAGGCAACGGTTGAAAAGCACTTACAAACCGCGGGTATTCCGGATCCTGAGCTTTTAATCCGCACGAGCGGAGAGTTGCGGATCAGTAACTTTTTGTTGTGGCAGATTGCTTATACCGAACTGTTTATAACTCCCACGCTCTGGCCTGATTTCAGAAAGGAGCATTTGTATGAAGCGATCTGGTCTTACCAGCAACGCGAACGAAGGTTTGGAAAAACGAGTGAACAATTGAATCCAGTCGGTTGATGAAGAAGTACTACCTGATTGTCATACTCCTTTGCGTCGCAGCCGATTCATGGTCGCAGTTTCGCCGCCGTGACCGCAGCACGCAGTCGCAGGCAAGCGAGAGCACACTCAACTATGCCAATCCTGCGGAATACACCATCGCGGGAATCGACGTTGTCGGAATCAGTTTCCTTGATAAGAATGCGATGATCTCCATCTCCGGTCTCAAGATCGGCGATAAGGTCAAAATCCCCGGAGACGACATCACCAACGCGATACGCCGAATCTGGAAATACGGACTCGTTGGCGATATTACCATCGAGGTGGAGCGGATTGAAGGTTCCAATGTTTATCTCAGTATTATCCTGGCGGAGCGCTCGCGGTTGACCGCGTTCTATTTTACCGGCATCAACAAGACACAGGAATCCTCCCTGAAAGATGATCTGAACCTGATTAAGGGAAAGATTGTCAATGACGCGATGATCCGCAACACGGAACTCGCCGTCAAGAAGTTCTTTGTCAAGAAAGGCTTCCTGAACACAGAAGTTAAGGTGTACCAGGAAAAAGATACCTTGGCCACTGATGGCATCCGCCTTCGCATTGCCGTCAACCCCAGGTCGAAAGTTAAAATCAATGCGATCAACTTTGATGGGAACGACAACATCGATGATGCCAGGCTCAAACGACGACTGAAGAAAACAAAAGAACACGCGCGCTTTACATTGCACCGGACCATTCTCCGGGAGTTATTCTCCCCATCCAATTACAACCATGGACGCCAGAAGGAAGACTGGAGGGATGTCAAGGGTTTTATCAACGATAATGTCAAACTCAACATCTTCGCCGGATCGAAATTCATTCGCAGCGAATACGACGAAGACAAGAAAAAGCTAGTCGCCTACTACAACTCGCACGGATACCGCGATGCTGAGATCGTATCCGATTCTATTTACACATACGATGATCGGACCATCAACATCGATTTCAAGGTGTACGAGGGCCCGAAGTACTATTTCAGGAACATCATTTGGACTGGCAACTATGTGTACACCGACCGGCAACTGGAGACTGTCCTCGGAATAAAAAAGGGAGATGTCTATAACAAGGAGCTGATTGACCGGAAACTGACGTTCAATCCGAAGGGACTCGACATCAGCGGTCTCTATATGGATGACGGCTACCTGTTCTTCAGTATCAATCCAGTCGAGGTGGCCGTCGCCGGAGATTCGATTGACGTGGAGATGAGAATTTTCGAAGGTGAGCAGGCAACGATCAACGAGGTGACGATTACGGGCAACACGCGAACCAGTGACCACGTCATCCGTCGCGAACTGAGTACAATCCCGGGGCAGAAATTCCGCCGGTCCGACATTATCAGGACACAACAGAGTCTATCGCAGCTGGGTTATTTCGCGCCTGAGAAGGTAAGTCAGAACCTCGTTCCCAATCCGGCAAACGGCACGGTAGACATCGAGTGGGAGGTTGAGGAGCAATCCAATGACCAGATCGAGTTATCAGGAGGCTGGGGGGGCTACTATGGATTTGTCGGAACGCTCGGATTGACATTTAATAACTTCTCTATCCGAAACATTCCGAAAATCCACGAATGGAAGCCGCTGCCAGTCGGCGACGGCCAGCGGCTCCAGGTACGTTTTCAGGCTAATGGTCGTCAGTTTCAAAGCTATAGTTTCTCATTCACCGAGCCGTGGCTTGGAGGGCGCAAACCTCATTCTTTCACCGTCAGCCTCAACAGCTCGGCCATGCGCACGCTTTACGGATTCACTACATCGCAGGACTACGATCCCTTGCTGAAAGTCAACAGTGCAACTGTCGGCTTGGGCAGGAGGCTGGAATGGCCCGACAACTACTTCACGCTGATGAACTCGTTATCATTCTCGCAGTATACTCTGCGGGACTACCGGTCGGGATTGGGTTTCTCGGACGGCGTTGCGAACAGCATCTATTTCAACACGCAGATCTCCCGCAACAGCATAGACCAGATCATGTATCCGACTCAAGGATCGTCAGTCTCTTTGAGCGTGCAGCTGACACCGCCACATTCACTTTGGCGGGACGTCGATTATGAGGATCCGAACCTTGCTCCAGCCGTCCGCTATAAATGGACGGAATTTCACAAATGGATGTTTGACTCGAAGTATTATCTGCCGCTCGACCAGAAAAAGAAACTTGTACTGGAAGCGAAGGCACATTTTGGCTTCATCGGTTCGTACTACAAGAAAACCGGTGTGACTCCCTTCGAACGGTTCTACCTGGGAGGCAGTGGCCTGGCCGGCGGATTCAACACATTCCTCCTGGCAACGGAGATCATCGGTCTGAGAGGATATGATGATAACAAGATCACACCTCCCTTATTCAATCGCTTTGGAGGAACCCAGACGAGCGACAACACGATCCTGGGCGGTATTGTCTTTGAAAAAGTAGGGCTGGAATTGAGGTACCCCGTTACTACCGGCAATGCGGCCACCATTTACGGCTTTGTATTTACAGAGGCTGGCAACAACTGGAACAATTACGAAGATTTCAATCCGTTTAAGGTATACAAGTCCGCAGGGGTGGGGGCGAGGATATTTATGCCGGCATTTGGCCTGATTGGATTGAATTGGGCCTATGGATTTGACACGATACCCTTTGCTACCGACCGAAGCGGATCGCAGTTCCACTTTACCATTGGGCAGCAAATCAGATAGTTATGCGGGCCTGTTTTGTTACGCTTTTTTTTCTCATTTTCGGCCTGAATATTGCGTCTTTCGGTCAACGATTCGGGTACATAGACACGGATTTTATCCTGAACAAGATGCCGGATTACAAGAAGGCACAGGATGAAATCAACGAGCTCTCGCAAGCCTGGGAAAAGGAGGTTCAGGACATGCAGAAAAAGATTGAGGGAATGTACGCCGCCCTTCAGGCAGAGCAGGTCCTGCTGACAGAGGAAATGAAGCGAGAACGGACTTCGGTGATTCAGAAGGAAGAAGCCGAGATGAAAGAGTACCAGAAGAAAGTATTCGGCTTCGGCGGATTGTTCTTTCTCAAGAAGCAGGAACTGATCAAGCCAATACAGGATAAGGTCTGGGATGCGGTCGACAAGGTGGCAAAACAGAACAACCTGGCCATCGTATTCGACAAGGCCGGGGAGTTAGTGATGATTTACACGGACCCTCGCTATGACTATACAGACTTTGTCCTTGACGAGCTTGGCCTCGGTGACCCGAACGACAAGATTAAAAATTAACCACACTAAAACTCAAATGAGAAAATTCATTGCATTGATCGCGCTGGCATTTGGCTTTTTCGCCGGTCACGCACAAGTCGATCCACCTGTGAAGATTGGATATGCCGACGTCGACTATATCTTTTCCAAGATGCCTGAATTCAAGCAGGTCGACGCCGAATTGAAGTCCACTCAAAACATGCTGAAGACTCAGATCGAAAACAAAGCGAAAGAGTTTCAGACAAAGCTTCAGGACTATAACGCAAATGCTAATACCATGCTTGATGCCGTGCGCGCCAATACCGAACGTGAACTGAGGCAGTTGCAGGAAAATCTCGAGCGTTTGCAACAGGATGCTCAAAGCACCATCCAGAACAAACAGGCTCAACTGATGCAGCCGATCTACGACAAAATTGGAAAGGCCATCGAAGATGTTGCCAAGGAGAATAATTTCACCTTTGTGCTCAACCAACAGCTTGGCGGCCTCGACGTGGTTTTGTACGGCGACGAAAAATTGGATATCTCAGATCTCGTCCTGAAGAAAATGGGCATCACGGTGACAGCCGATCAAAAGGCCCCGCAAAACTGAGAAGACTTTATCGATCATGAGCCTGCCCCGTCGGCAGGCTTTTTTCTTTGTATCCGGATGATCATACCACCGCTTCTATCGAAAGGCGACACGATTGGCATCGTCGCACCGGCGCGCAAGGTATCGGCCGGCGACCTTGACCTGGCAGTCCAGGTATTCTCATCCTGGGGACTGCGGGTAGAGCTGGCCACTCACATTTTCAGTAAACACCACTCATACCTGGCCGGCAGCCAAAAGGAGAGATGGGAAGATTTCCAGTCGATGATCGCAAATCCCTCCATCCGCGCAATCATCGCCGCGCGAGGGGGCTATGGAACGACACAAATACTGGACGATATCGATCTTTCCCCACTCAAGCATGACCCGAAATGGATTATCGGATTCAGTGATATTACCGCATTGCATTTGGCGCTGATGCGCGAAAATATCGCCAGCATTCATGGCCCGATGCCAGTCCTGTTCTCCAGACCCGCGGCTGCCGGGTCCATCGAAAGTCTGGGACGATTACTCATGAAGGGAGAATGCACCGTTGAGGTGCCCTTCATAGAATTCAACAAACCAGGCACCGTTGAAGGGATCATGATTGGAGGAAACCTGTCGCTCCTCGTCGACTCGCTTGGCACACCGACAGAACCTGACACGCGGCGCAAAATTCTGTTTATCGAAGAGGTAGATGAATATTTGTATAAGCTCGACAGGATGATGACTCAGCTGAGACGCGCGGGAAAACTCAAACATCTCGCCGCGCTCGTCGTAGGGTACATGACTGATATGAAAGATTCGGACTTAACCTATGGTGAAGTTTTCAACGAGATAATAATCAAGGCTGTCAGCGACTATGACTTCCCCGTGGCATTCAACTTCCCTTCCGGGCACGCAGATCCAAACCGCGCCTGGATTCACGGCGGCCACGCCACGCTGCAGGTGTCAGCGACATCCACCCGGTTGTCTTTTGACCGCATTACAAAAGGTACTTGATCGTGGCATACACGCCCAATACAAGAAGGGTGATTCCCGGGATTTTCCGGATGAAGCGGTTTTCCTGAAAGTATCGTACGACCTGCCGCGCCAGGAACGTAAAGATCGTCAGCAGCGCGAAACCACCGGCAGAAACGCCAACCAGGTAGGCATGCAATTCTGTGTTCGTCGACAAATCAGTCCAACCCTGACTTTTAATGTACGCTGTCATGGCTACCCAGAAAGGCAGGGCAAGAGGATTGAGTATGCCAAGGATCAGTCCCCGACGGAATCCGCTTTCCTGAAATTTCTTTGCCATCGCCGATTGATTTGTTCGGCTCTGTGACCAGAGGTTCAATACGCCAAACGAAGTCATGACCACGGCGCTTATCAGTTCAAAATTGTCAGTGATTGCCGGCGACGAAGTGATTAATTCCTGAAATTCTATCGCCAGCCAGGCGTAGGGGTATTCTACCAGCGCCGCTGCAAGCGCAAGACGCAATGCCACACCTGCCTTCTTCTCCAGACCGAGTTGAATGATCGTCAGGTTGATCGTACCGGGGGGAAGGGTGCCGATAAAGCTAAATGCAAAGGCGATTGCAAATGAGAGGATTGCCTCCATCACGATGTTGCCGATTTGAATTTTCGATAATACTGAAGGGCTTCCTTGAAAGAGATATATCCTACTCCGCGGGATCGATTCTCGCGTGCAATCGTAAAGATATCCTTCCAATGCCTGACTTGGACCGCCATCGCACGGAATAGACCGAAAGACGGATCATAGACATGCGCGGGCTCGGCTCCGCAGCCATTCAACTCCAGGATGACAACGCGTCCTTCGTACAAGTCATCCAGGCTCGCGCACCGGAGATCAAATCGGCCAAAATAAAAGCCCGGAATTGCCTGGCTTATTTTGTCAAATACCCCGCTCAATCGATCGTTAATAAACTTGCTCCCGTCCAGAAATTTTGTGCCTTTTGCATGGTTGCCTATGGACACTAACTCCACCCGTTCCCCGGGCGGGATCACCTCATCGAGTCGCTGCTCGAACTTTTCCTTAAGGGTTGCCCACTGTAGTTTGGCCCTGTCTTTGCCGAGGATCAATTGTTTGAGCGTTGACTTGCCATCTCCTTCAACGGCAAGCATCTCTTTAGCAATTATCGATACTACCTCACCTTCTTTGCGGGAAGGGTAACGCCGGTATTGCACGCCAAACTCCAGCGGAAGATCGATCAAGTCCTGCACAAGAAATCCTATCCTTACCTCCTGAAGGTATCTCGCGATGTCGTTTTGATTGTCGATTCGCCTGACCAGGTATCCACGTTCTCCGATGTCCGGTTTGAAAATGACCGGAAAGTTAAAGCCCTGGCGGTTCATCATAGCCAGCACTTCGTCAACGGTGGCGGGCACCTGAACAAAGGAGGTTTTTGGACGAAGGGCAGAGGGAATCTTTTCCATCAACTCGAACTTCGACTCGCCAAACATACCACCCATGGGGATGCCTGGATTCGAGGCTGAAAAAAAGCACAATGAGCGCGCACGAATGGAAAGCCAAATGAAATAGACCATCGCCGGAAACTGAATTATTCCGAAAGGCCAGTATTCCCAGTGTAAAAGTCTGATGAAAAAATTACTGCGCGTAATGCTTTCCGTTATCGTCATTGCTCCACACTGCCGAGGGTAGCATGGTCAGCCGACATTCTCCACCGCACGGTCGAAGCAGCAACCCCGAAATCGTCAGGGAGTGCAAGGTATGGCGCCACTTCCCGAACACCGATTTTGATGATGGCCATATGATGGACGGAGTGTTCTATGTTGTAGACCAGCTCTCGCAGCGCGTTAGTCTCAACGGAGACAAAATCATCGCCTGTGTGATCATAGCTGACATCAAGCCTGAGCGGACGTTCGACCGTCACCGACTCGATGAATCGTGAAAGTCTCGAAAGAGTGTTCAAGGCGAACTGCTTGTCGACCTCGAGCCGCCGGTCGTGGTCCCGCTTGTCGTAGTTAATGACGCCGCATTCAAAGCCCCTCTCGAAGCACAGATAGAACTCCAGCGTATGGCGGACATGCTGACCGATGGTTGAGTTTCCGAGTGCTTCTGAAGCCTTGCTGTAGTCTTCGGAATGCATACCGGCGATCAGCCCGGCAAGCTGGTCAAAGATTCGTTGGCAAGCGCGAGTGAGGTTCATGGTGCGGGATTGTTACAAATATACGCAAAGAGCAGAATGTCAGTGAAGGCCAAATCCGGTCCCATATCGGATAAGTACCCAATCTTCTAACGGCTGGTTCATATTTTTCCTGATTTGATCTAACCTTATTTGTGTTTGCTTCGCAGTAAAAGTCATTGGTAAATCCCATGTCGATGGCCTTACCTTTGACCGGTTCCCCCAATCAAAGTACCTGGCGGGACCACAACGGCAGAGGGCCAACTGCTCTTTCACATTGTAATGTTTTTGCGAATCGCCTTTTCATCTTTGAGCCTCGAAAAGGGCGACCAGATTCTTGATCCTGGCGCGAACCGCGTTTTCGTTTTGCAAGGTGACGCACGGTGACAGATCGGTTTTGTCACCTGCCTTACAAATGGCCAAAAAATCGGTCAATAGTCCTAAAAACTTACATTGTTGATCTGGCATGGTGCTTGTTTTCGTTTAGGTAGAAACTGAGGGTTGAAAATGTTATGAAGAAGCTCCTGGCCATCGCCTTGTTCGCAGTTATCTCTACTGGCGCGCAGGCTTATATTTCCGGCATTGCCATCATGACTGAGAAGCAGTCGAACATGGAGGTTTACATCAATGGCAAACTTTACAACAAGACGCCGGAGAAATTTGTAAGAATCAAAAGTAAGCCGGGACTGTTTCACGTCGCCGTAAAGGTTCTCAATCCCTATGACCGTGTGTGGTACGTGGTCCGAAAGGATATCATTGTGGAGCAGGGTTTTGAATTTTTCTACAAGATTGTATTTGAGGAGGGCAAGCGTCCTGCTATCCAGGCCGTTAGAAAATATCCGGTATACTCGAGGTACTTTCTGAATCCGATGCTCTATAACCGGCACCCGGTTACTTGACGGCCCGGCGTTGATTTCTCACTATCAGGGCGGCAACCACGATAATAATCATGATCGTCAGTGGGTTCCAGTGAAACAAGGCAAAAGGACGATGGAAGTCGAACAGCCAACCGAATAGGGCGCCAAAAATTGATCCGATAATCCCAAAGACAGCACCGAGAACGCCGCCGATCACACCAAATACTGCACCAAAAACTCCGGCAATAATCGGAATCGCAATGGGCAGAAACAGGATGCAACCAATGATTACGAACAGGAGAACAATACCTTTTGCCATATGATTGGTGATTAGCCCCTCCAGCTTCAAACATTGTTCCATTCTTCCCCTTGTGCCTTCAGGCCGCATTCAGCAAAGAAAAATCCCCGACAGCAGCCGGGGATTGTTCGATTTTGCACAAGGACCTGTTCAGTTTTAGAAGGGGTATTCACCTTTCTCGATGATGTAATCGGCGATCTTGCGCCGGGCATTCTTGAGATTATAGGGCTCGATCTTAGTGAACCTCTTCAGGCCCAGAAGCATGAGCCGAAGCTCATCACCTTCAGCAAAGGCCATTATAGCCTGCCTGCCTGCCCAAGCCGCCTTTTCTACTGCGCCGTGGAGATAGACCATGGCCATTTCTTTCTGGATTTCGCAATTTGTTTCTCCACGAATGCTGACAAGTTTTTCGACCCGCAACAGTGCCGATTCAGCCACGTAGCCTTCAATAAGCATATCCGCCAGGTGCATCAGCACCTCCTGCTCCTCCGATAGCTTGGCCATATACTTTTGAACAGCAGCTCCGGCGACCATCAGCCCGGCTTTCTTTAAATTCCTGAGAACTTTCTTCTCAGCAGCAAAGGGCAGTGCATCTTCATTACTGCCAAAGTCCGGAATCGCCATCAACTCTTTTTGCACAGCCATAGCGGGCGTCATGAGATCGAGTTGACCTTTCATGGCGCGCTTCAACAGCATATCGATTGTCAGCATCCGGTTGATCTCATTTGTTCCCTCAAAGATCCGGTTGATGCGGGCATCGCGGTAAGCTCTGTCCATTGGACCTTCCGCCGAGAATCCCATGCCGCCGTAAATCTGCACGCCTTCGTCGACGACAAAGTCAAGCACCTCGGACCCATGCACTTTCATGATCGCGCATTCGATCGCGAATTCCTCCAGCGATTTCAGACGGGCTTTGGCCGGCTCGATACCTGATGCGACGAGCGCTGCGTAAGCATCATCGATGTTTTGGCCGGCCCGATAGCACGCCGATTCACTGGCGAAAACGCGGCTGGCCATTTCCGCGATTTTGTGCCTGATAGCGCCGAACCTGGCGATGGGCGTGCCGAACTGCTTGCGCTCCCGCGCGTAATTCACCGCTGTTGAAATAGTCTTTTTGCTCCCTCCGATGGCAGCGACCGCAAGCTTGATACGCCCCACGTTAAGGATGTTGACGGCGATCTTGAATCCGTTCTCGCGTTCAGACAGCAAATTCTCCGCAGGCACTTTACAGTCGTTGAAGAAAATCTGACGGGTAGACGACCCTTTTATTCCCATCTTGTGTTCTTCTTCATTCATCGTGATGCCACCGAATGCGCGCTCGACAATAAACGCACTCAGGTTCTTGTCGTTCTCGATCTTCGCAAAGACGATGTAGATGTCAGCGAAACCTCCGTTGGTGATCCACATCTTCTGACCATTGATGATATAGTGTTTGCCGTCAGGAGTGGGCGTCGCCCGTGTTTTTCCGGAGTTCGCATCCGACCCTGAGTCGGGCTCGGTAAGACAATAGGCGGCCTTGTACTCGCCCGTCGCCAGCTTGGGCAGGTATTTCTTCTTTTGCGCCTCGTTG
This sequence comes from uncultured Roseivirgaceae bacterium, assembly GCA_964563295.1. Classification (GTDB taxonomy): domain Bacteria; phylum Bacteroidota; class Bacteroidia; order Cytophagales; family Cyclobacteriaceae; genus Chryseosolibacter. Next base: position 25,685 of record CAZLWX010000003.1, read on the forward strand.
CCGTAGTACACGATCGGTAATGTGCCAATGCCCGTGTGTGCTGACAAGGCTACCGCGATTGAGTGCCCGGCCCCGATAACCTCCGCTACCAGCATGGTCGTATTGAAATCCATCCCGAATCCTCCATACTCGGTCGGCACCGATGTTCCAAGAAGTCCGAGCTCGCCAGCCTTGTCGAGCAATGCAGGCATAAGCTTTGGATCCTTCATCGAATCAATCTCGTCAAGCCTCGGATAAACTTCCTTTGCCAGGAAGTCCTTGCATTGCTGCTCGATCATTTTCTGCTCCTCATTGAAATCCTCTGGTATGAAGATCTCAGAAGCCTCTGTTTCGCGAATGAGGAATTCGCCTCCCTTGATTGCTTTTCTTGCCTCCGTTGCTGTAGCCATATGCTGATTGTGTTTTGATTCCTGGTTGATTGCCGTCGTCCTAGTTTAGCAGTTCGTATACCCCGGCTACGCCCTGGCCTCCGCCCACGCATGCCGTGACAAGTCCATACTTCCCTTTCCGACGCCTGAGCTCGTTGAACAACGTCAGCGATAAACGGGCTCCGGAACTCCCTAATGGATGTCCGAGGGCAATAGCTCCACCGTTGACATTTAATTTTGACGGATCAATTTCCAGTTCGCGCACAACTGCCAAAGATTGTGCAGCAAACGCCTCATTTAGCTCGATCAGGTGCATGTCGTTAAGTTTCATTCCCGCGCGGGCCAACGCCTTTGGCACTGCGGCAACGGGGCCTATACCCATGATTCTCGGATCCACGCCGGCCACCGCATAGCTCACCATTCGCGCAATAGGCTTCAGGTTCAACTGCTTGACGAGTCTCTCAGACATGACGACAGCAAAAGCTGCACCATCGGTCGTTGGCGACGAATTTCCGGCCGTGACACTGCCTCCAAGCGCGAACACAGGCTTCAGTTTCCCAAGCACCTCCATGTTGGTATCGGCGCGCGGCCCTTCATCGGTGTCCACCACAAACTCGCGGGTTTTCTTTTTTCCATCGCGGTCAACAAAAACTTCCTTTGTCGTCACCGGCACGATCTCCTCCTTAAACTTTCCTTCCTGTTGTGCCTTGATCGCTTTCATGTGCGATTCGAATGCAAAACGGTCCTGGTCCTCGCGAGAGACCTTGTACTGACTGGCAACCTGCTCGGCGGTTAATCCCATACTGGTGTAATAGGTCGGATTATCGCGCGCAATTTCATAGTTAAGCACGGTCCTCCAGCCCATTACCGGAACCAGGGACATGGATTCGGTGCCGCCCGCGATTATGCAATCCGCCATGCCAGCTTGTATTTTTGCTGATGCGATGTGGATTGCTTCCAACCCCGAACCGCAATACCGGTTGATCACCATTCCCGCGTTATCAATACCCAGGGCCATCAATGCGATCATACGCCCCATTTGCATGCCCTGCTCGGCTTCCTGCACGGCATTTCCTACGATGAGGTCATCGACCAAACCGGCCTCTAGCCCCGGTACTGACTGCACCAATGCCTTGATGATGTCTTTGGCGAAGTCATCGGGTCGTGTGAACCGAAACGCTCCTCGCTTTGCACGAGTGTTGGCGGTTCTTTTAGCTGCAACTATATATGCCATAAAATTTTCTTAGAAATGGTTTATAAATATTCTGAGCTCGATCGAACCCTTCCTAGTTTCTCAGCGGCTTTCCGCCGGTGAGGATAGCCTGGATTCGTTCGAGTGTTTTCTTTTCCCCGCAAAGGGAAACAAACGCTTCACGCTCAAGATCCAACAGGTATTGTTCACTTACCTCCTGTGGCGCTGTCAAGTCGCCTCCGCACATGACATTGGCAAGCTTTAACGCGATCTTCGCATCATGATCAGAGATGTAATTCCCCATGCGCATACCATTCACTCCGGCCATGAAAAGCGCCATGCCCGCCCTTCCCTGGACCTTAATGTTCGTAGCCTGTTGAGGCATGGTATAGCCCGACTCGGCGAGCTCGATCACCGTGCTTTTCCCATCACCAAGCTGCCGATCGCGGTTCACTGAGATTCGGTCAATCGGTCGCAGGATCTTCATATCGCGCGCTTCCTCAGCCGATAATGCAACTTTTGCTGTCGCGATATTCATAAAAGTATTTTGAAGGGCGTTGAGCTCCACGTCGCCTTCCTCCAACACATCAGAAACGCGCTTAGTCAATTCTTTCGTTCCACCTCCGGCGGGAATCAGCCCAACGCCGACTTCAACCAGGCCGATGTAGGTTTCGGCAGCAGCCTGAGCGATGTCGGCATGCAAGGTCATTTCACAACCTCCACCCAAAGTGCGGCCCTGCGGACAAACAACGACCGGTACGGAGGAATAGCGGAGCCGCATGACGGAATTCTGAAAAGCACGCACCATGAAGTCAATCTCGTCGTAGTCCTGCTCGATCGCGTACATGAACACAAGTCCGAGGTTGGCGCCAAGAGAAAAATCGGCACCCTGATGACCGACGACGAGTCCGCGATAACTCTTTTCCGCCAGGTCGAGTGACTTGTTGAGCCCTTCGATGACTTCGCTGCCTAGTGTATAGCTCTTGCTGCTCCACGAAAAGTTGATCACCCCATCGCCAAGGTCAGTGACCTTTGATTCGGCATTTTTCCAAACGACGTTTTCGCTGAGGTTCTCGAGAATAATGAATTCCTCCTTTCCAGGAATGTTCTTGTAGCTGCTAGTGGGAATGTCGTAGTACTTCCGTTCGCCGTTCTCAACCCTGTAGAACGATTTGTTCCCCGCGGCGAGCATGTCATAAACCCATTGTTTGGGTTTGTAGCCAATTCCTTCCATGGCCTTCACCGTCGACTCCACTCCTACTGCATCCCACGTTTCGAATGGTCCCAGTTCCCATCCAAACCCTGCGCAAACAGCGTCGTCTATCTTGTACAGCTCATCTGAGATCTCAGGGATGCGGTTGCTGACATATTGAAACAACCCGTAGAAGGAGTCGCGATAGAATTCGCCGGCCTTATCCTTGCCGGCAAACAAAACCTTGAACCGGTCTTTCAGGTTGTCAATCGACTTGGTGGTTTCGAGGGTGGCGAACCTGGTCTTCGCCTTGGGTTTGTATTCGAACGTCTTGAGGTCGAGCGTAAGAATTTCGGTCCCCTTCGCTCCTTTGGTTTTCTTGTAAAAGCCTTGACCCGTTTTATCGCCGAGCCACTTATTCTCCTCCAGTTTTTTTATCGCATCCGGCATCTTGAACATTTCCCGCCCTTCGTCATCCGGTAATCCGGCGTAGAGGTTGTTGGCAACCTTGATCAGCGTGTCAAGTCCCACGACATCGGAGGTGCGGAACGTCGCTGATTTTGGACGGCCGATGACTGGTCCTGTAAGTTTGTCCACCTCGTCGATATTAAGATCAAGTTTCCGCATGGAGTCAACCGCCTTCATGATGCCGTAAATTCCAACCCGGTTGGCGATAAACGCGGGGGTGTCTTTGCAAAGCACGGTTGTCTTGCCCAGGTACAGATCGCCATAGTGCATCAGGAAGCTGGTGACTTCGGGATCGGTGTGAGGCGTGGGAATGATCTCCAGGAGCTTGAGATACCTCGGGGGATTAAAGAAGTGAGTTCCGCAAAAGTTTTTCTTGAAATCATCGGTCCTTGATTCAGCCATGAGGTGAATCGGGATACCGGACGTGTTGGAGGTTACCAATGATCCCGGCCGCCGATGTTTTTCTACTTCGTCGTAAACTTTCTTCTTGATTTCGAGATTTTCGACAACAACCTCGATCGTCCAGTCGCAGTCCTTGATTTTCGGCATGTCGTCGGTGAAGTTTCCGAGTTTGACCCGCGACGCGAATTGCTTATGGTAGAGAGGTGCGGGGTTGGATTTGAGTGTCGAATCGAAAGAAGACTGGACGATGCGGTTCCTGACGGCCGGACTTTCAAGGGACAGGCCTTTCTTCTTTTCGTCGTCGGTCAGTTCCTTAGGCGCAATGTCGAGCAACAACACCTGCACACCGACGTTTGCGAAGTGACACGCGATACGGGAACCCATGATTCCCGAGCCGAGCACGGCTACTTTCCGGATGGTACGGTTCATATTTTCTTTTCGTTGAACGAGGATACTTTTTCGTAAATATCATTCTTTTCGATCACGCCGCTGATCTTCCTGAGCACATCAAAGAAGACCACTAGTTGGTCCTCATCGACAGCTTCACGAATTGCTTCATTAAAACGAAGCACCGTTTCCCGAGACCGGTCTTTCTTTCGTTTTCCTTCTTTCGTAAGTTGAATGCGGACGAGTCGTTTATCCGACGGATCCTGCTCGCGGTAGATCAGACCCTTTTCCTCCATCGTCTTGAGGAGACGCGTCAGGCTTCTTGCCTCGAGTCCCATCAACGGAGCGATCTTGGTTGCCGGGGTTCCACCCTGTGATTGTATATTCAACAACACGAAACCCATCGACATAGTGATACCATGTTTGCCAGCCTGTTGATTGTACATCCTGGCGATGGCATGCCACGCGGCTTTGATGTTGTAATCGACCGTCTCTTCGCGGCGCATGACGATACAGGTAAGGGCTTCGAAGGTAATTAAAAAATGTTATGCATGCATACTAATATTAAAAAATTATGTCGCTCGGCTGGTCCGTTTTGCAACCTTGTGTTGACCATCCTCGTCTATACATAAGTTAATTATGTATTAGGCATCTATGCATTCATCCGAACTGCTCAAAGGAACCCTTCAAACGATACTTTTAAAAGTCCTGTCAGACCACGGGCGCATGTACGGCTATGAGATCACCCAAAAGGTCAAAGAGCTATCAGGAGGCACCATATTGCTCACAGAGGGAGCCCTTTATCCCACACTCCATAGGATGGAAGCAGAAGGTTTTCTCCGAACCGAAACAGAAATGACCGGCAAGCGCGTGAGAAAGTATTATACCCTTACCCGCGAGGGCAAAGTCACCGTGCTGGAAAAGGTTCGCGAGTTTGCTGCCTTTATCAAGACCATGACGTCGGTGCTCAATCTGCAGCCGGCATAAAAACATGTTGCTAAACAACGACCATATCGAATACATCAACCGCGATCTTCAATATCGCGGTATCGTACTCGAGGGTTTCCATGAAGAAGTGCTGGATCATATCTGTTCAGCAGTAGAGCAGCAGATGGAGCAGGGCAAACGTTTCATCGACGCCTACCACCATGTGCTTCAAACTTTTGGTGAGACGTCCGGCCTACGTCGAACGCAGAAGGAGGTCATACAATCTGAAAATAAAAACACAGGGGTCATGTTACGAAACTACTTCAGGATTGCATTGCGCAACCTGTCCAAGCAACGTTTTTATTCCTTCATCAACGCTTCAGGCTTAGCTCTGGGCATCGCAGCATGCATCTTGATCATGCTTTATGTCACACACGAACTTGGCTACGACAGGTATCACGAGAAAGCGGCGCGCATTTACCGCGTCAATGGTGAGATCAAGTTTGCCGACAACCATTTTCGGCTGGCCGTGGCACCGGCGCCATTGGGTCCGGTACTCCTTGAGGAGTACCCAGAGATCGAGTCAGTTGTCAGGTTCCGCGATCACGGTTCATATCTGGTCCGGGCGGAAAAAGGTGTCGAGAGCGCCCGCGAATTCGCCATCATTTTTGCCGATAGCACAGTCTTTCAGATCTTCTCCATTCCCGTGATCCAGGGCAACGCGCATAAGGCGCTGGTTGAACCCAATACCATAGCCATCAGCCAGTCAGCGGCAGATAAATATTTTCACGGTGCAACCGCGCTTGGCCAGACCCTTATGTTGGACAACAAATTAGCGTGCAAAGTGACGGCGGTGTTTGAGGACATGCCCAGCCAGGGGCATTTCAAGTTCGAATTCATCATATCCATGGCCGGATTCGACGAAGCGAAATCGACCAATTTCCTCAGCAACAACTTTAACACCTATGTCCTTTTGCGCGAAGGTACCGACCCCAAGCAACTTGAACGGAAGCTTCCCGACGTGGTGCGCAAGTACATCGGTCCGCAGGCTGCCATGATCGTTGGTGGAGAATTCGACCTTGATGCATTCATTGCTGCCGGCAACAAGCTCGAGTACACCCTGATGCCGATCACCGACATCCATCTTCATTCAGACCTGACCGGCGAACTCTCGGCCAACAACGACATCACCTATGTTTACTTGTTCAGCGCCATTGCTTTATTTATCCTTTTCATCGCCTGTATCAATTTCATGAATCTCAGCACGGCGCGCTCGGCAAATCGCGCGAAAGAGGTTGGTATCAGGAAAGTGATGGGCTCACTGCGATCGCATCTGGTGCGGCAGTTCCTACTCGAATCAATTCTCCTAAGCTTATGCTCCTTCGTCCTGGCCATGGGGATTGCGCATGTCGCCCTGCCCTTCTTCAATTACTTGTCCGGCCTTCAGTTGTCACTGCCACTCACCAACCCGGGCTTTTACGTTTGGACCATTCTGGGTGCTCTGATAATCGGTATTCTTGCTGGCTTATATCCTTCCATTTTCCTTTCGGCATTTCAGCCGGCGAAGGTTTTGAAAGGGCAACTGGCATTGGGTACCCGAAGTAAAGTGGTTCGCGGTTCGCTGGTCGTCTTTCAATTCGCGATTTCCATTTTTCTGATCATCGGCACGGTGACCATTCACGAGCAACTGGCCTTCATCCAAAACAAGAAGATAGGATTTGACAAAGAGCAGGTCATCATGGTAAGTGATGCCTATCTGCTCGGCAGCAATACGGAGAGTTTCAAGAACGAAGTGCTAAAGAACAGTGCGATGGTCACTGGCACGCTTTCCAGCTATGTCCCGGTAGGGATTGGATCTCGAAACAATAACACCTTCTGGCCTGATAACACGCCGCCCACGGCGGAAAACATGGTTGGACTTGAGACCTGGGTTGTCGACCACGATTATGTTTCGACCATGAAAATGAAAATTCATAAAGGCCGGGATTTTTCGCGGGACTTTCCTTCAGATTCGATGGCGGTAATCCTGAATCAGACAGCTTTGCGATACTTCAACTTCACGGAGGATAACGCAATCGGCAGAAAAATCTCGACCTACGGTGAAAGCAATGCGGATGGCACGCCGAATACCAATTCAACTGTTTCGTACAACGTCATTGGCATTGTTGAGGATTTTCATTTTCAGTCGCTCACGCACAACATCGGCCCTCTCGCGTTGTTCCTCGGCAAGAGTTACGGCCATGCGTCCTTCCGTTTCGAAGCGGCCAACACTGCCGACGTGATCGAATCGATCGAGTCGACCTGGAAAGAGCTGGCAAAAGGCCAACCTTTCGAATATCATTTTCTGGATGAGAGCTTTGCCCGCATGTATGCGTCGGAAGCTCGGTTGGGCAACATTTTCGCTGTCTTTGCTGGCCTGGCTATTGCTATCGCCTGCCTCGGGGTGTTTGCATTGACTGCCTTTACCGCCGAGCAACGCACGCGTGAGATCGGCATCCGGAAAGTGCTTGGAGCATCGGTTCAGAGTATCGTGGTGCTGCTCTCCAGGGAGTTTGGCAAACTTATCGCAATCGCCTTTGTTCTGGCCGCACCGTTAACGTGGTACGCGGTGCGCTGGTGGCTCGAGCACTACCAGTACAAGGTTGAAATCGGGTTCCTGGTATATGTCATCGCGGGTTTGTTCGCTTTCGCGATCGCTTTGCTGACGATGAGCTATCAATCAATTAAGGCAGCAACCGCAAATCCTACACATTCCCTTCGCAGCGAATAGCAAGGATTCAGTTGATCGTGGGCTCGCCAGAGAAATCTCCCCGGAGCGTACGATACCGCTTTCGTGCTTCCGCGGCGAAAACACTTCCGGGGAACCTGTTAAGAAATTCGCGGTACATCTCCATGGCCTTGTCGCGGTTCTTCAGGTGGCGTTCGTAAATTTCCGCCTGGAGGAAATAGGCGTCATCGGTCAGGATATCTTCGGGGTATTCATCGATAATACGCTGCAGCAGGCTGATCGATTCCATGAACTCCCCGCGTTTCATCCGCATGTTCGCCTCAAGCCAGTACACATTGTCGAGGATCGACTGGTTCGAAAAGCTCAAGACCGCACCTGTGGCCGGGTCGACCGCCTGACCTTGCTTCAGTAGCGCAATCTTCTCCAACGCCTCGTTCTGTTTGTTTTGATACAGCAGCAATTCGATAGCGGCGAACTGCCTGAGCGCATCTCCGGCAGAATCAAAAGCAATGTTTTCTTTGATCAACATGCTGAGGTCCATGGCGTCGTTGGCGATTTCGCGGGTGGTGGCTTCTTTGAGAATATCCAGATGTTCCTGGGCGAGACGAAAATCTCCCTTGAAATACGAAAGCTTCGCATTCTTAAGTTTTGCCTCGTATCCTACCGGATTTTCTTTCTGCGTTTTCTCGACCTGCGAATAAAGCAAAGTTGATTCCCATGGTTCACCTCTGGTCAGATAGATATCGCCCAAATCCAACTTGGCTTTAGACCTGAGGTAGAGCGATGCCCTGGGATTTGAAATTAGCTCATTGAGTATTTCGATGGCCGAATCTTTCTTATCAAGATAATTGGCGAACAGGAGGGCTTCATTCCGGGTAGCCTCCAGGGAGTTCACGTTGTCGGGGTATTTTTCAATGAAGCGCTGATAGTCGTCGATCAGCGTTTTCACCGAATCGACATTCACCGGGAAACTGCCCCTGACCCTGGCTTCCCTGGTGCGAATCAGACCCAAGCGGGCAAGCAGCTGATTCGGGCTGCCGGCATATTCGCGCATTACGTAGCGGTAAATTTTTGACGCCGTTTCGTAATCCTGATTATCGAGTGCCACCTTAGCAACCTCCATCGATTTTTCGCCCTCCTTATTGTATCGCTTGTCGTACGCCCGGGCCTGAACGAATGACGCGTAGAAGTTCTTCTGCTGCATTGTTACCCAAATCAGAAGGTCGGTGTACACTTCAACGTCCGGATTCTCCTGGACTTTTTCATAAAGCAAGCGCTCCAGGCTTTCCAGTTCCTCTGGCTTGGTCAGCAATGCCTGCATGACGTTCTTGACATACTGGATGTTCGCGGAGCTCTGGGTCACGTAGCTGAGATATTCGCGCACCATTTTATCCTGTTGACCCTGTATGCGATACAGCATGGCGAGGTCCAGGCAAAACAGATACGGGTTACCCTGAAACTGGCGAGACTCACTCAGCACCAATATTGCGTAGTCGATAAGGGAGCGGGCAGACAGGTAATCTGACATCATCTTTGAAAGCTGTACGTTGCTCCTCACTTCACTTATGATGTCACGGAAATAGCGGTCGGCTTTACCGATGTCGCCGGATCTTACATAGACGAGGCCGACATCGAGTTTGTATTGCATATTCTCCGGGTCGCGGCGGGACACACGCTTAAGGTAACTCTGGGCTTCGTCGAACTCATCGAGATCCATGAGTACGCTCAAGTAGTTGTTGTGAATCAGCGGGATGTTGGCGTCGCTCTTTGCCAAATCTGAATATAGTTCAGCCGCCTTTTTCTTATCCCCTTTTATCAGGTATTCGTTGGCAAGCTGTATGTCGGCATGTTTTTGTCCGATTACCGGTATTGTGATGGTGAGAAGTATTAAGAATGCCAATGGCCTTATTATTCTTATTAGATATATTATATAATCATTATAATAAGCCATGTAGAATCGTTGATAAATAACTATTCCAATCGGTGTGGATATCTTGTTAGCTAAGTTACGGATTGAACGAATTAATGTTCAATGGATTATGAAGGTATCCACAAGTATTTTTTGAGTGGATAAAGCAGGTGTTGGCAAGTTGACCTTGGAGTAATTGTTGGTAAAAGTTTTTTTTGAGATGGAACGGGGCAGCTGGCGGTTGATTGGAGATCAAGGTGAGTGATGCGGGGCCTGGTTGCCTGGTTGTCCACAAGGCATTAAGAGCTTATCAACAATGGTCCAAGTTCCCAGTTAGCTTTGAGGTTGATAAGAGTGGAGTTCTTTTCGGGTTCCCGGTAGAAAAGGATGGGTTCTGGCTCCTGGTGTTTTTCATAGTTGCCTGGATCCCATTTCCCGTTTCCATTCCGATCGATAATTACACGGAGTGAGTATTGGCTGGCTGTGAGATCTTCGAATTGGCCCTTGTTCACATTGACTTTTTGCTGGAGAATGTTTCCGGTCTTGTCGAGGAGTTGCACTACGAGGGGGCTTCCGGTGATTCGTACATCGAACGATATGATGGACAACTCGTTGGCGCGCAAAGGTTGTATCTTTTGAGTTGTGCGGCGCGAGCTATCACCTTCGACGCTTATGAACGCGCCAGTGCCGAGTATGAGTTGGTTTAGTTGTGCGGGTGTAGCGGGGGCAGGAGATTCACGTCGCGGAGGACCATTGGCATGGACCGATTCGGGTTGTGAGAAGTAGGAGCGGTCGAGATGTTTGATGAATCTGATGGTATTCCGTGCGGGTTCCGGGATGAGATCATCGGGTGCAAAGGAGACAAGAGTGGCAGAGTCGACCTGGAAGAAGAGGCTGTCGAAGTTTATCTGGGCAACGGGTTTGGTGAAAACGAGCTGACCTTCGAGGCGACCTTTCGGACCGATGAGCCGGCTTTTTGAAAGAGTGTAGGTGAATGGATCTGGTGTGACCTGGCGGTCGGCGAATTTAGCATAGAAGATAGAATCGATTGTATTGTCGAGGCTGTCCCTGGCTACAAATCTGATCGCTACACTATCGGAATCCGGGAAGGTATTGTAGACGCGTATGTTGGCGGCGTCTTCACCAAATGCTGTGTATATCGGCAGGCTATCAGGAGTGGTGATCGTAAATTCCCTGAGGTTCTTCGTGGTCTTGATATTGAAATAGGTGTTGTACGGTCGCGCGCTCGTGATTGCAAGCTGACGGGTGTCGAGGCGGAAAAGTGGGATATTTATTCCTGAGGTATCGCGTTGCAGCAGGAGTGAGTCGCTTAGGAAGCCATAGGATTCTGATCGGGAATCGGCGATCAGATTTCGGTTTTTGTCCATAAGTGCGTAGGTGTAGTAAACCTGGCCTTTTAGGTTGTCGATGATATATTGGCCTTTGTCGTCTGTTCGGGTGAAATAGACGGCCGGGTGCTTGAGAATACTGAACGTATCATTGGGGACGTGGATAGCTACCGTCGCATCTTTGGCTGGGTCGCCTGTGAGGAGATCGTAGACGGTGCCTGATATGGACAAGGAGTCAATGTAGTATCCTGTACTGATCGCCAGTTTGAGATTTCGCACTGGATTCTTTTCGGTGACGTCCTGGACGGCTTCACGAAAGTTGAAGGTATACGTGGTGCTGTCTTCGAGCGGGGCATTGAATTCAAAGACAAGGGAGTTGCGGCGAACCTTAACTTCGAAGTCTTTGCCTATCGATGGCGTGACGATGATTTGTTCCCTCGGATTTTCGAGCATTATCATTTCTGAGAACTCCATGCGAAGTTGATCCCCTTTGAAATTGATTGTTCCCTGGGCTGGTTGCGCATTGACGAGGACCGGAGGTATTGTGTCTTTGGGTCCTCCGGTGGGACTGGTCTGTTTCGCGCAGGAGCCGATAAGCAGAAGGAGGTAGAGAAACCAGTGGAGGCGGGATCTGATCATTTGGTCGCGATGTAAATAAGGCTAGAATATTCGCCTGTGTTTCGTGCAGCTGAATTGGACCGGAGGCCAAGGCGGACGCCTCTGAGTGTTGCACCGATTGTTTGGGCGCTGATGGCGTATTGTTCACTGAGCATGCTGACGTAAAAGGCATCAAGTTTCATCGGGACGATGTGCATGAGTTTCAGAGAGTGTTTGCGAAGAAGATCTTCCATGGTGGGTTTAGAAAAATGCCAAAGGTGACGGGGCACGTCGTAACCAGCCCACAGGCTCTTGTATTGGTTTGCATCGGCGCTGCGATGATTCGGTACAGCAATAAACATCGTGCCATTTTGAGCAAGCGCTGAAGCGAGGCCATCGAGTTGCGAGTTAAGATCGGGTACGTGTTCAAGTACGTGCCACAAGGTAATGATATCATAACGGTTCGCAGTGTTTGGCAGAGAGGGCATTATGTTGATACCAGTTAGTTGCTGGGCGAATTCACGGGCGGTTGTCGTGGGTTCGACTCCCGCAGCGATGTAGCCGCGTTTGATCGCAGCCAGGAGGAACTGGCCGGTACCGCAACCGAAATCTAGTAGTTGGCGCGCTTGATCGTCCGCGTGTTTTCGAATGATGTTCAGCTTCCATCGCAAGTTGAGCCCTCGCGCGATCCGGTAAGCCCGGTCGAGGAGGGTATTGCTGGTGGTGGAATGTGAGATGTAATTGGGCGACTGATAATATTTTGGCAGATCAGAGTTCTGAGGACGCGGCGACGTTATTACGAGATGACATTGCACACATTCCTGGAGACTGAACGTTTCATGTGAAACAGTGTGATCAATACATTGCAGGAACGGCCGGAACGCAGTTCCCCCGCAAATCGGACATTCATTGACGTCATACATTACTTGCCGAGGTACACGGTGAGGATTGAGATGTCGGAGGTTGAAACGCCGCTGATACGGGAGGCTTGTCCTAGAGTCTCGGGATGGATCTTCTTCAGCTTTTCACGCCCTTCGGATGAAAGGGCTGAAACCCGGTCGTAGTCAAAGTCGGTCCTGATACGGAAATTTTCGAGTGCTCCAATCTTTTCGGCAAGCTTTTGTTCGCGGTCGATGTAGGTCTCGTACTTGATGGCGATCTCGGCTTGTTCCTGGACTTCCGGAGAGAAGCGGGACACGAGGTGGTTGATGTTTGCATCTAACTTTTTCAGTTGGGCGATACCGATGTGAGGGCGCCGGAGGAGATTGATTACCGGTATCTTCTCGCGGATGGTGGCAGTCTGGAGATTGCTTAATTCGTCATTGATCAATTCCGGCTCGACTTTCACCTTGCGCAGTTGGGTTATCAGCGCTTCCAGGTCTGATCGTTTGTCGATCAATTTCTTCATTCGTTCATCAGAGGCAAGTCCAATTCTGTGGCCCGCTTCCGTAAGCCTAAGGTCGGCATTATCCTGTCTTAGCAGGATGCGATATTCGGCGCGCGAGGTAAACATGCGGTAAGGTTCCTGGGTGCCTTTGTTGACCAGGTCATCGATTAATACGCCGATGTAGGCCTGGGATCTACTGAGTACAAAGGGGGGCTTGTCGTTGATCTTGTTATGAGCGTTGATGCCAGCCATGAGTCCCTGGCAGGCCGCTTCTTCGTAACCTGTTGTGCCGTTAATTTGGCCCGCAAAGTACAGATTATCAATTAGTTGCGTTTCAAGCGTGGTCTTTAGTTGAGTGGGTGGGAAGAAGTCGTATTCTATGGCATAGCCAGGCCGAAACATCCGTGCATTCTCGAATCCCGGTATCCTGGTAAGCGCCTTGTACTGGACATCTTCCGGTAGCGACGTTGAAAACCCGTTGACATATATCTCGACGGTGTTCCAGCCTTCTGGCTCGACGAAGATCTGGTGTCGTTCACGGTCAGCGAATCGGTTGATCTTATCTTCGATGGAAGGGCAATAACGCGGGCCGAGGCCTTTGATTCGGCCCTGGAACATAGGGGACTGGTCGAAGCCTTTTTGAAGTTCAGTGTGGACCTTCTCGTTGGTATAGGTCATCCAGCAGCTGAGTTGGTTTGATAATGGCGTCGTATCAGAGAATGAGAATTTCGATGGGTTCTCATCGCCCTTTTGTTCTTCCATTCTTGAGTAGTCCAGGCTGCGTCCATCGACGCGCGGGGGTGTTCCAGTCTTCATTCGGCCTGATTCGAATCCCAGGTTAATGAGTTGTTCCGTGAGCCCCGTAGCGGCTTTTTCTGCGGTTCTCCCGCCCCCGAATTGTTTTTCGCCAATGTGAATCTTTCCGTTCAGAAAGGTCCCATTCGTCAGAACCACACATTTGCCGCGAATGTCGATTCCCAGGCTCGTTCTGACGCCAACAGCGCGGTTGCCTTCAACGATTATTGACGTTACCATCTCCTGCCAGAAATGAACGTTCTTATTTTGTTCCAGCGCCATTCTCCATTCCTCGGCGAACCGAAGTCGGTCGTTTTGGGTTCTGGGACTCCACATTGCGGGTCCCTTGGAGCGATTGAGCATCCGAAACTGGATCATTGAATTGTCGGATACAATACCGGACTGTCCTCCGAGCGCATCGATTTCCCTCACAATTTGGCCTTTTGCCACGCCTCCCATTGCGGGATTGCATGACATCTGCCCAATCGTCGTCATATTCATAGTCACCAGCAGGACCCGGGAGCCCATTGTTGCGGCAGCGGCCGCCGCCTCGCAACCGGCGTGACCGGCCCCCACCACTATCACATCATATTCTTTGAACATCGTTTTGGTCGGAATTCAAGCGTTTTAAAAAAAGTTTCACGTGGAACGAAAACTTGCCCACAAAATCCATCCACAATTCCACAATTGTTTCACGTGAAACCTAACCTAGCGCAAAGATAGGCAAGCATCCTCTTTTTTGCGCATCCGGCTCTTTTCGGAGGGATTCTTGTCAGAATAACCCATCAAATGCAAGACTCCATGTACCATAACCCGGTCCAGCTCGTCCTGAAAGGGAACCCTGAGGTTCCTGGCATTTTCGCGAACACGATCGATGCTTATAAAAATGTCGCCCTCAAGCTTGTGCGAGCCTTCACTATTGTCGAAGGTGATGATGTCCGTATAATAATCGTGGGCTAAATAGTGCTGATTAATTCCCAACAGGTAGTCATCGCTACAGAAAATGAAATTCAGGGTCTGAATCTCATATCCGAACTCGTCGGATACTCTCTTAAGCCAGGAGATCGTCTTTCGCGGATGAGATGGTTTGAACCGTGTATCCTTGCGGAAGAATGAAATGGGCTCAGGCATTCATGTAGAAGCTCAACTCGACAATCCGGCCATTTTCCCTGAAAAGCACCTCGTCGGAGAGATGCTTCATTAAGAAAATTCCCCTGCCGCCGGGCTTCTCAAGGTTTTCAGGAGCAGTCGGATCGGGAAGTTGCTCGAAATCGAACCCCTCCCCTTCATCCTTAACCGTAAACTTGATTAAGCTATCCTGGAGGGAAAGGCTAAGGTGAACATTCTTCTTCTTGTTGTTCTGATTGCCGTGCTTGATTGCGTTGTTCACCGCTTCGGTAACGGCAATCATGATGTTTCCATAGATGTCGTCATCCAGGTGAAATCGATCTTTCGCATTGTCGATAAAACTCTCGATCATCCGGATGTTCTCCGTCATCGAGGGTACCTGAATGCTAATCGTGTCCATGGACCTCTTCTTACTCATTGGTGCCCATTCGCTTGAAGTAATCGCTAACCTCCTTCTTGTAGTATGGGTACAGCTTTGGCGGAATGGTTTTCAGCAATTCTACTTCTTTTTCCTTGAGACGCAAATATTCCTCGAATGCCTTGGGAATCTCCTTGTCGTAGTCCTTCGCAGTCTCTCCCTTGCGCTCGTCGTCCATGTCCTGTTCTCTCATCGACTTCTCAGCTTCCAGAAGCCGGGTTAGAATTTCCTTTTGTCTTCGAATCAGCTGATCGGTCAGGTTCTTGTTCACCAGATCCATTTCGGTTTGCTCCATCTTCCCCGGTAAGTCGCCTCCAGGCATCTGCCCCTCCTCCTTCATTTTCTCTTGCATTTCCTGCAATGCCCGCCGGATCCTTTCCTGCTCCGCGGCCATTTCAGCAAGTTCCTCTGAAAGCTGGCGGCCAGTTTTTCCGCTGTTCTTTAATTCCTCGATTCTCTGATTCAATTGTTGCTGCATCTGACTCAGATTAGGCTTATCGCCTTTCTTGTTCGACTTCTTCATCGACGGGCGCGCGTTAGCCATCATTTGCATCATCATGTCGAAATGATCATCCAACATCAAGGCGAGATTGTTGATCGACGTCATACTCATCTGCATCTCACTGGAGGCTTGAGGACGCCGTCTCTCCCGGTTTGCATCTATCGCCTTATCAAGGTGATTGTTGAGTTCCCCAATCTCGCGCGTAATAAAGGAACCCATCATCGGGTCGCGCTTTCCAAGCTCTAACAAACTGTCTTCCAGCACTTTAGAATCATCTTTCAGCTTCAACTGGAGCTGAGCCAGCGTATTAAAGCGCGGGTCGTTTTGCTGCAGTTCGTTGAATTGCCTGATCAAGTCTTCCTGATCGAATGACAGCTTGACGAGTCCGTGCAGGATCTGGCGCAACGACTCAAGATTTTGCATGTCCATTTCCATTTGCATTGAGCTCTGCATGCTTTCCATTTGCTGCTGCATCTGCTGCATTTGCTGCAACGCTTTGTTCTGAGGACTCTTGGAGTTTGACGGCTGATTTTGCTGAAGCATCTGCTGGCTTTGCTCCTGTTGTTCCTGAACTTCCTGCGATTCCTGTTCGCCGGGCAAATTATCTGGTTTATCCAGTTCATTGCCGAGCTTCTCAAGCTCCTGCAGTTTTTCGGCTGTCTTCTTGAATTCCTCCTTTAGTCGTTCCTGCTCCTTCGCCAGACTTTGGCTGTCGTCCGACTCTTCTTCGTTGCCGGAAGGCTGAGATTTATCGTCAGAGTCATTGCCATCACTTTCATTATTGTCTTTTTTATTTTTGTCTTTCTCCTCGCTGTCCTTGCGCGATCCCTTGGAATCCTTCCCTTTCGAATCCTTCAGGTTATCTTCAAGGGTTTCGGTTTTTTCGAGCAACTCCTTTTGACCCTCGATTTGCTTTTTGAGATCGTCCACCGCCTGATCCAGCTTGAAATCATACTGCAGTTGCTTGAAGAGCTCCAGCGTACGCTCGAGTTCCTTTTCAAGGTTGTTTGTATTCTGATTCAGCTTGTCGAGCAGTTTCTGTATCTGTGACAAATCGGTATTTTCATTGAGCAGCTTCTGCAGTTCCTCAAAAAGACGTTTGGTCTCCTCATCGAGCAACTCATCCATGAGCTTTTGTATCTGCATCGCTTTTTCACGGATACGTTCGTCCTGCTCGGTGAAAGCATCTTTTTTGTTTTCCAGCAGTTTGTTCTGCTCCTTCATCTGCTCGATCATTTGATCCAATCCCTGCTTTTGCTGAATGATATCCTCGAGCATCTTTTTGTCTTGCCAGTCGAGGTTCTGCTTGCCTCTCAGTTTCTGATGGGCCTGGTCAATCTGGTCCTGAAGCTTCGTCGCCTCATTGAAGCTGCGGTCAATTTGCTGCTGAGTTTGTGATTGCGAACGACTTATTTCAGCGGCCAGCTTCTCTTCTGTCGGCAGCAAAAATGTGTAGCGGGATGACTTGGTGGATTTGCTTCCATTGACGCCATCGTTGTCCCACACCTGGAGAAAATACTCGAGTTGATCGCCTGGCTTGAGCTTGAGGGAATCAACGGACCAATTGTAAAAAAAACTCTGCTGAAGTTGATTACGCTGCACGGGGATCCTGACGGTTCCGTTTGCAATTTCCTTCGACTTATCGTTTCGTATTTGATAATGGAGAAATAAGCGCGTTACCCCGTAATCATCGCCAACCATTCCACCAAGAATTACTCGCTCATAGAGAATAGAGTCGCGGTAGTTGTTAACTACTATTTGGGGAAACTGGTCTTTGACCACATCGATTCGATAGGCTATTCGTTCCTTGTTGCGACTCTTGTCGTTTGCGAGGATGATCTCGTACTGATCGGGTTCAACGAATCGCTTTGAATACTTAAATAATTGACTACCAGATTCTTGGAAGGGAATTAACTCCTTGCCGTCGGAGAACCGGATATTGGCTTTTTCAGCGTGCGCGGTGCCAAGATTCCACCTCACGACCGTGCCCTCGGGAACCTCGAGATTCCCCGCGTTAAGGATTTTTTCGTTTCGTCTCTGGATATACCGGGGGTATTCAAGGTCGACATTAAACTGGGTTACTTCCGGCCGATTAGCCAGTTCCACGCGATAGGTTTCGGAAAAGAATCCGGCCGCTTCCACCTGGAAGGCGAAAGGTTGTTGGATGCGTTCGATGGTATACTCGAAATCTCCATCGCCGGTGTTGACGAGTTTGAAGCGTTGGTCGTTGGAGACCAGGTATGCATTTGGTGGAATCGCCTTTCCTTCCAGTCGCAGCTTAATGGTAAAATCTTCGTTGAAGAATCCGTTCAGCGATTCATTTACTATCCGGAACTGAAAAGGAGCGGCAGGAGTGTATTCCCGATTGAAGTGCACGATGCGATCAGTGCTCTGGAGAATGATGTTTTGATTGATTAGCAGGATAATCAGGATGACGGCGCCGGGGATGAGCAGGTACTTGAGGTAGCGCCGGTTCTCTTTCAGGTTGACCACCGAGTCGAATGACATTGGCTCAAACTCGTGTGTCTTCTGTTGGATGCTGGCATAGGTCAGCGCCGATGTCCGTTCGGTCGCCGAAAGTTGAATCAGGTTCACCAGCCGGTCTTTTACCGACGGCATGGAGCGGCCGATGATCCGGGCGGCCTGTTCCTCGTCGAGACCTCGCTTAACAAGCCACCACTTGAATGGTTGATTAAGAAATTTAAATACGCAGAAAGCGGCAATAGCAAAGAAGGTAAGAACGATGAGAAATCTTGCCCAGGGACCCAGCCAGAGATTATGCTCCAGCAGTGAGGCGAGCAGAAAGTATCCTGCAAGAATCGCGAGGGTTAGAATCGTTCCCCGGATGAATAGATTGAGATAGTATTTTTTCTGAAAAGATCTGATCTTTTCATGGATTCGCCCTACACCATCGCTCATCGTCAGTCTATTTAGATAATCAAACGAAGTTATCGTTTACAAAGTTGAGCCAACACCGAAGATAACTTTCTGTTGCCAACGAAACAAAGTTATGGCTAACGCTGGCCGGACGCAGGTGTCCAATCGTATTCTTTTTCAAAGTACTCCATGACGTGAATTTTCAGGAGTTTCTCCTGCTCGAGTAGGTCAAAATGGGGTAGTTTCCGGATCAGCCGCCAGTGGGGCCAGCCGTCTGCGTCGAGTCCCTCCAGTTCGTAATAGCCGGCCAGGCTGAGCACCTTGCAAATACCGGTATGCATGAGGTCTTGCTTTTCTTCCTTTGAAAAATTTCGATTGCCCTTGCCGAGTTCCTGAACCCCAATGAGGAAAAGCACTCCATTAAGATCCTTAGGCTTCTTGCCGATGATGCTATTCAGGTCATCGAGCAGGGAGTTCCATTTTCTGTCCAGGTCAAGGTCCCGCTTAAACATGTTGAAGCTCCTCCCAGAATTCGAATGCTCGCCTCAAATGGGGTATAACAATCGTACCACCAATGAGGGTCGCAATCCCCATGGCTTCATGGACTTCTTCCGTAGTCAAACCGGCTTCGCGACATTTTTCAAGGTGATAACGCACACAATCGTCGCAGCGAAGAACGAGTGAACACGTCAGGCCGATCACTTCCTTGGTTCGGACATCCAGTTTTCCTTCCTGATAAGCGTTGGTATCGAGGTTGAAGATCCGCTTCAGGATCAGGTTTTCCGAATCCAAAATCTTCTCATTCATCCTGCTGCGATAGCTATTAAAATCTTGCACTAATCCCATAAGTGTTTTTTTGTTAGCCCTGCTAATTTCAAGACAAAGATAGTTGTGATTTGAACAATTCAGGATTAGTTGAAATACTGACCGACTTTGCGGCTCTGTTCTTTCCCCGTTATTGTCGCGGCTGCGATGACGCGCTGGTTCGCGGGGAGGAGCTGATCTGCACACGGTGCATGATCGAAATGCCGCGGTCGGGGTACCACCTCGATCCTTGCAATCCGTTCTTCACCAAATTCAGAGGCCGGATCCCTGTACGGCATGTGATGACATTATTCAAGTTTGTCAAGGGCAGCCGTGTACAACATCTGCTCCACGCCCTCAAATACAGGAATCAACCGGAGCTCGGGGTTACGCTCGGCAGGATTTATGGACAGGATTTGGTCCAATCGGATTTTCGTGGAGCGTTCGACTTGATTGTCCCGGTTCCGTTGCACCCTTCGAGGAGAAGGAGCCGCGGGTATAATCAAAGTGAAGAGTTCGGCAAAGGCATGGGCGAGATTTTAGGAGTGGAATGTACCGATCGCCTGATGCGTAGAACCCAACGCACTACGACGCAAACGCGGCGGTCGAGGCTGAAGCGGTGGGAGAACGTTAGCTCGGTTTTTGAAGTGGTTCGGCCAGATGCCATACGGACGCGTCGGGTCTTGCTGGTCGATGATGTAGTTACCACTGGGGCGACCCTCGAGGCCTGCGGTGGCTCGTTGGTGCGCGCTGGCTGTGGTGAGCTGAGTATTGCCTGTATCGCATCGACACAGTAGAGCAAAAAAGAAAACCCCCTCCGTTGCCGGAGAGGGTTATGTGAATTTCTTCGATTACTCCTAGTAATTCGAACCGGCTCTGATCATTGCGCAGCGGAAGCCGATTGTAGCAGTTGCAGAATCCTGGTCGAGGTAACGTCTTGTTCCAGGGGACATCCAGTAGGCAACGTCTTTCCAGGAACCGCCTTTGTAAACGCGGGCACGGTCCGTAATCAGCGACGTAAAGCCTTCAGGGTTCTTCTCCAGGTTATTGTAGTTTTTGGCGTCGTCGAGGAAGCCATCGCGGCGGATCGGGTTGAGGTCATCAAAATCCTGGAATGACATCGGGCGGTAAACATCCATTACCCATTCGCTCACATTTCCGGCCATGTTGTACAAGCCATAATCGTTAGGCGGAAATTCGTAAATGTATGACGTGATTAGCGCGCCGTCGTTGAGGCGGCCAGCTATACCAGCGTAGTCGCCGCGGCCTCTTTTGAAGTTGGCCAGCATGAAGCCCATCTGCTTACCATAGGGATTTCTTACCGCGTGACCATCCCATGGATAAATCCGTTGGTGGGTTTGCATTTCCTCGAGCCATTGCGTGCCGATCAAAGCCTGAGCCGCGTATTCCCATTCTGCCTCTGTAGGAAGGCGATAATCGGGCACAACAATACCGGATTCCAGGGGGATTCGTCCGTCGCTTTCGGCATACTCTTCACCGGCGTCACGCGCGAGCTGCATGTTCACCGCCATCGTACGCCAGGTGGAATACTTGTAGGCTTGGTTCCAGCTTACACCGACGACGGGGAAGAACCTGAAACCAGGGTAGCGGAAGTAATGATGGATATAAGGATCGTTGAATGCAAGTTTTCCAACCCAGACGTTCGTGTCGGGGAGCGCAGCCTGGTAGGCTTCCTGTGAAGAGTCTTTAGCCAGGTAGTGAATATATTCCAGCCAGTGAATGTTGGCGATTTCAGTTTCATCCATGTAGAAAGAGGCCACCGACACGGTTCTTTCGATGTTGTCGCGGTATGACATAACATCCTCTTCAAACGAACCCATCACGGCGCGTCCGCCCTCGATGAAGACCATGTTGGGTGCATCGGGTTGACCTTCAAAGTCAGAGACTATGTACCCTCCGTTCTCTTCGTCATTATAGGCAAGCCCTGTGGCCGTGCTCATCTGGCCTGGGTTTGAGGCCGTGGGCCTTCCCCCCCCACCGCCAAACAACGAGCAGCCCGAGAGCGCCAATGAGCCGCCAATCACACACAAAAGAGCTCTGAAACTATACCTCATTTTGATTTTCGATTTTAAACTAAATGCTAATATAAGGAGATAATTAAGTGTTTTCCAAGCAGTCGCTTTTAAATCCCTGAATCTTTGATCGAACAGCAGACGACTCCATCGTGCGCAATTTAGAACGCCGTCAAATGTCAAGTATTGTGTTCGGGAATCACTAGTCCAAAACTGGGAAGTCGAATGCCCGAAGAAGGCTCAAAATCATCGTTTACCAAACAAGGCGGGCGGCAGATTACAATGGCACGCTATTTCGTATATATCCGTGAAATTTGCCTAATTTATGTATACCCTGCAGGATTTTCGAATCATGCCATTCGAAAAAAAGTGTGATGTGATTACGTTCAACGGAAGCTATCTTTCGCAACGCACTTTAGGAGATTGTAAGGTCTTCCTATACCATGCCAGCGATTTTTTCATCGAGGTTTTTTATTCCCCCAAGCATCAAAAGGTGCTGATGATAAATGCTTTCGACAAGTCGGTCGGCCTGGAGCCCTACCTCGACAATATTTCATTGGGCGACCTCAACGGTTGACCATTCATTTGAGAGAATAATTCGATCGCGCCATCGATCGATTCGATTTGCTCAACGATGAGCAAAGCCTTGCCGGCACTGTCGCGCATTTTGCATTGCCGCGGATGCTGCTGAACAAAGCTGACAATTCGGCCAAACATCTCCGAGTTAAAATAGTCGTCCTTAGTGGAGACGAAGTAAGCACGAACACGTCCGTTTTTCAGACTGAGTTTTTCGAATCCAAGCTCTTCAGCGATCCACCTCAGGCGAACGGTGTTGACCAGTTCCTCGACGGGGGGAGGCAATACGCCAAAGCGATCCTTTAGTTCAGAGGCGAAGTTCTCCAGTTGCTCTTCATCCTTAATGCTGTCCAGCCTGGAATACAGCTGGAGGCGTTCGCTCGTGTTGCTAACGTAGGCATCGGGAATTACAAGCTCCAGGTCAGTTTCAATCACACAATCCTGGACGATAAGTTTTGCCTTCTCCGCGAGCTCTTCGGCGAACAGATCCTTGAACTCTGTTTCTTTGAGTTCCTGAATCGCATCGTCGAGGATCTTATGATAGGTATCGAACCCGAGGTCGTTTATAAAACCACTCTGCTCGGCGCCCAAGAGGTTACCGGCACCGCGAATGTCGAGGTCGCGCATGGCGACCTTGAATCCATCGCCCAGTTCGGAGAATTCTTCGAGCGCCGCAAGCCTTTTTCGCGAGTCAGATGTTAAGACGGACGCGGGCGGTGTCAGCAAGTAGCAGAAAGCTTTCCGGTTCGAACGGCCAACGCGTCCTCTCATCTGGTGAAGATCCGAAAGCCCGAACATGTGAGCCTGGTTGATGATGATCGTATTGGCATTCGGAATATCAAGACCCGACTCGATGATGTTTGTCGACACCAATACGTCGTACTCGCCCTCGATAAACTTCAACATCGCTTTCTCCAACTTGTCGCCGTCCATTTGTCCGTGCGCGATTCCAATTCGGGCGTCCGGTACAAGTTTGTAGACGACGTTGGCTACTGACTCAATGTCGCTGACGCGGTTATGAACAAAAAAGACTTGTCCACCTCTGCGCAACTCGAAGCTCACGGCGTCGCGGATTGTCGTCTCGTTGAAGGTGTGCAGCTCGGTGGTGACCGGTTGGCGGTTTGGCGGTGGAGTGGATATGATGCTGAGGTCGCGGGCTCCCATGAGCGAGAAATGCAACGTGCGCGGGATTGGCGTTGCCGTGAGTGTCAATACATCCACCGAAACCTTTAGCTCCTTTAGTTTCTCCTTCACCTTTACTCCAAACTTTTGCTCCTCGTCGATGATCAACAAGCCCAGGTTCTTGAACACGACGTCTTTGCTGACAAGTCTGTGAGTGCCGATGAGCACGTTCACTTCGCCGGACTTCACCCGTTCCAGTATAGCGCGTGTGTCTTTCTCCGATTTGAATCGCGAAATCGATTCTATGCACACCGGAAAGTTTGCCAGTCGTTCGCGGAGGGTGCGGTAGTGTTGCATGGCAAGGATGGTGGTGGGCACCAGCACGGCAACCTGCTTTCCATCGGTCACCGCCTTGAAAGCTGCACGAATGGCAACCTCCGTTTTGCCAAAACCTACGTCACCACAGACCAGCCGGTCCATTGGATGCGGCACCTCCATATCGCGCTTTACATCGTCGGTGGCTTTTGCCTGGTCGGGAGTGTCATCGTAAATGAAAGACGACTCAAGTTCAGCCTGCAAGAAACCATCTGGTTGAAACGCATAGCCGGGGGCCGACTTTCGTTTCGCATAGAGGTCGATCAGTTCCTTGGCGATATCCTTGACGCGTTTCTTTGCCTTTGCCTTCCGGGAATCCCATTCCTGGCTGCCCAACTTATTGACTACAGGCGTTGCGCCATCCTTCCCCGAATACCTGGAGATCTTGTGAAGAGAATGTATGCTGACATATAAGAGATCGTTGTCGCGGTACACCAGTCGGATTGCCTCCTGCTCGTGCCCGTTCACTTCCTTCTTCTCGAGGCCTGCGAATTTGCCGACGCCGTAATCGATATGGGTCACAAAATCGCCTGGTTGCAGGGTCTGGAGTTCGCGCAGGGTGAGCGCTTTGGTTTTTGAAAACTTTTCTTTTCCGCGATAGCGATGAAACCGCTCGAAGATCTGGTGGTCAGTGTAGCAAACGATCTTCAGCACCTGGTCGACGAACCCTTGGCGCAGAGAGAACTGCAGTCCCTTGAATTCCAGCTGTGGATTTATTTCTTCGAAGATACCCCTCAGCCGATCAAGCTGACGCGGCATTTCAGCTGCAATAAAATTCCGGAAACCCACGCCCTGTTGGTCGAACAGGTTGGTTGCCAGGAATTCGAAGTTCTTGTTGAAAGAAGGCTGAGCCGACGACTGCCAGTCAAAAACTTTCGCGTTGTCCAACACAAAGCGATTACCGAATTCAACACATGTCAAGTTCGAGGCACGGCCTGAAAAGCTCATAGCCTGCTCAAAAAGCTGTTCCGGACCGACGACAACCTGGGTATTTCCGCTTTCCTGAAGGACTTTTTCAAATGACTCGGTGGCCTTTTCGAAGTTTTTGCCAATGATATCCAGCGTAAGCTGAACATCCTTGAACCAAATCCGCGTTTCCTGCGAAATGAAGTCCAGGAGTGATTGTCGTTCTTCCTGGATCAGCCTGGTCTGCACGTTGGGAATGATGTTGACGGAATCATGCGCACTCACGGAGAGCTGCGACCCCGGATCAAACGTGCGAATGCTGTCCACCTCTTCGCCGAACAACTCAATGCGGTAGGGCAATTCATTGGCGAACGAGAAGACATCAATGATACCGCCGCGTACAGCAAACTGACCGGCCTCATAGACAAAGTCCGTCTTTTCGAAATCGTAATTGTGCAGGAATTCCTCGAGGAAGGCGATGTCCAGCTTCTCCTTAACGGTGATCGCAAAAGTATTCGTTGACAGTGAGCGTTTATTGATTACTTTTTCGCTCAACGCCTCAGGATAAGTAACGATGATGTCGGGTGATCGCTTGTTCGCGAGGTGATTGAGAACCTCGGCTCTCATCAGGATGTTGGCGTTCTCCGTTTCGTCATATTCGTACGGGCGTTTGTACGACATAGGAAACAAAAGGACTTCCCGCTCAAGGAGATTCTGTAAATCATTCTGAAAGTACGCGGCTTCTTCCCTGTCTTGCAGGACTACGAGGTAGTCGCGGGGATGGATCTTGAATGCTGCGGCGACCAGGATAGCATCCAGGCTTCCGGAAAGGCCCTTTACTCTGATGTTCGCTTGTCCGGGCGCTCCAATCCCTGCGGCTAGGGTCTTGACAAAACCATCCGCGCGAAAAATGCCCAGAAACTCATTCGCCCTCAACTGCCGCTAAATTGGCTAAAATATTTTCGCTTTGGGAGGCGCAAATATACTCATCGCTGCCACAAATGAAAACACATGGATTTAATTCGATAATTTTGAGGCCATGGATTTTCTGCAGCAGCTTTTGTTGTATGTATCCCTGACGTCGCTACTGTTCCTCGCCATAGGTTTATACAAGCCATGGGTCATGCTGTGGTGGGAGCATGTGCAAAATCGGAGAAAAGTAATCAGAATATATGGCCTTGTGGCCGCGGCGAGCTACGGATTGCACTGGGGAATACGGTTGTTAAATGAATTCTAAGCAATGAAAAAGCTATTTTGGATTACCGGGATTTGCATTTTGCTGATAGCGTGTTCGTCCCGTGAGAAGACGAAAGAAGACGGGAGTGTTGTTCGTGCAGCAAGCGACCTGCCCGCCATTAACTTACAGCTCGTCGATGGAAACACGATTGACCTGCGAAGCGTGAACCAACCCACGGTACTTGTTATGTTTCAGCCGGATTGTGATCATTGCCAGCGGGAGGCGGTTCAGATCAGGGAAAACCTCGAAGCATTTCGCGCATACAATGTGTACTTCATATCATCCGCGACTCCATCCGAAGTAACTGAATTTGCCGACAAGTATGAACTCTCGGGCAAAGACAGGGTATGGTTTGGAACTACGGGCGTTGAGGATGTATTGAACAATTTTGGGCCGATCCCTGCTCCTTCGGTATTTATCTATGACGAGGATGGAAGGCTTGTGCGCGAGGTCACCGGAGAAGTCGATATCTCATTGATAGTTGGCTATTTGTAGGAATCATTTGACCCTGGCCGCGCCGAAGACGTATTTCTTCTTCATTCCGGAGAACGCAATAAGGTAGTGATCCCCGCCATCCTTCAGCTTTGACGTCTTTTTTATTTCCATTGCGGAGAGAGGATGATTCCGCGAGATGATGTTTGCTTTTCCTCCTGGGAAAAAATCCCGCATTCGGGTGTCTCCGATCTTTAAAGCTTTCTCAAGCCTGAATATCCTTCCGGGAAAATCCCTATTGAGAGACTCGCTCGTGTAAAGGTGTGTGTTGGGATGCAACTTTATCAGACCGAATTCTTTCGCCACGGTTTTAAACGCCCCCGCCTTGAGAATGGCGGCGTTCGGTTCGTAAAGCCAGGTCGATGGTTCTCCGAAAGTCGCGATGGCTTCTGATTCCGTTGAGTATCTGAAAATGAGTTCCTCGTCGTGACCTCCGCGGCTGTTGATCGCGTGGATCAACGGCTCATCATCAAACGTTACTTCGGAAAAGAAGACAATTTCCCTTACTTCGTTTTCAATGGCAGACGCGAAAACGTGTTTGACATCGGCGAGCTGTTGAAGGCCGAGTGCGATATCGAGCAACGGAGATGCTTTTAACATCAGGAACTTGCATCTCCTGTGAATCGCCGGCTGTAGCTCGACGACATTTGGTGTAGACGCTGTTAGCGAGTAGGTCCTCTTTCCTTTAATCCGCCTTGAAGGATCCATGAATACAAGATCGCATGTAGGTAGGTTCGAGAGATATTCTTCGGCGGTCGAAGGAACGTACCGGATATTGGTAGCGCCGAGAACTGCATGGTTGTGCCGGGCTATCTCCAGGAGGTTGTGGTCCGGCTCAACGTAGTCGACCGAGTCAAAGATAAGCGAGAGATAAAATGTATCCACCCCAAATCCGCCAGTAAAGTCGGCGCAGTGACCACGTTTAGCGATCAACTTTTTTGCAATATCGACCCGGCGTTGGGCCGCGACTTGTGACGAGGCCTGCTCCAGATTTACAGCCGGCGGGTAGACAATGCCGGGCGTCTCATACCATGATGGAAGCTTCAGTCGCGCCTTCCTGCGGGCTCCAATCTGTTCGGCGATAACGGCGGTTGGCAGACCAAGGATCATTCGGTGTTTTAGAACAAGTGCCGTCTCATCATCCGATTCATGATCGCGGATAAATTTTTGCGCTTCGGGGGAGGAGAGCATGCTGAGCAGGTCCATATTCTCTTGTTACAAGTTGTGCTTCGTTTCGCTGCTGATGTTCGGTACCGGGCAAAAGTAACACTTCGAATGGCACGTTCTGCGGAGGTGATTGACTGGCGACCCGCGGTTGGTAAAATCACGACCGGATAGCGGCAGCATTAATACGGTTTGAAACCATTTGCTATATCCCCCAAGCCGGGTGGCAGTCGGAAGAGCCCTATTACCAAAACACGGTTTTTTTATGCGTTCATAAAAAAAGATAGCATAGGGCGAATCCAATAGATTTATCTTTCCCTGTTTTGAAACCCTAATTGTGCATGAATAAACGAATGCCTATTCTCCTGTCGTCGCTCATCTTTATGATTGCGATGATCGTGGCCTCCTGTTCTACCATGAAGGAACAACAGAGCGCCGACAATACGTTTAAGGTTCCGGTCGAGTATTATAAACTCGACAACGGACTAAAGGTGATCTTGTCCGAGGATCACACCTCGCCCACTGTTGTCGTGGCGGTGTATTACAATATCGGATTCCGGAATGAGCCGCGCGACCGCACCGGTTTCGCTCACCTGTTCGAGCATATGATGTTTCAGGGCTCGGAGAACCTGGGTAAAATGGAGTTCATCCGGATGGTGCAGCAGAACGGGGGCATCCTCAATGGTTCGACTCGTTTTGACTTCACGAACTATTTTGAAGTAATGCCGGCTCACAAGCTCGAAACAGCTTTGTGGGCTGAGGCCGATCGCATGAAGGGATTGGCAATCACACAAGACAACCTCACAAACCAGCAGGGGGTTGTTAAAAACGAAGTAAAGGTTAACGTCCTGAACCAGCCTTACGGAGGATTCCCCTGGCTTGACATGCCGCAGTATGCGAATGAGAACTGGTTCAATGCACACAACTTTTACGGCGACCTGGAAGATCTTGACGCGGCCAAGCTGGAGGATGTAAACAATTTCTTTAAGACCTTTTACGCTCCGAACAACGCGGCGCTGTCGATCGTCGGAGATTTTTCCACGACCGAGGCCAGGGATTGGGTGAACAAGTATTTCAGCAAGATTCCGAGTGCAACCGTACCAGCACCGCCTGACATTGCCGAGCCACGCCAGGAACAGGAGAAGCGATTCATCAAAGAAGATAAGCTCGCCAACAAGCCGGCAATAGCATTCGCCTACAAGATGCCCGATCGGAACACGCCGGAGTACTTTGCTATGGGATTGATCGATCAGATGCTGGTCCAGGGCAACGACAGCAAGCTCCATCAACGCCTGGTTCAGGAAAAAGGGTACACGGGTAACGTTGGCGGCGGCATTAATTACCTGGGTAACATGTTCAACTACAACGGGCCGATGATGTGGATGGCCGACCTGATTTACGACGACCACGTCTCGCCTGACTCGATCATTCACGAGCTCGATGAAGCTGTTGCGGAGTTAAACAATGTGACGCAGGCCGATATCGACAAAGCCGTCGTTAAGATACGTTCGAGCCTGTACGATAATCTTGGAGGATTTTTTGGCCTGGGAAGGGCGGATCTACTCTGCTGCTTTGCGCTGTTCGACGATGATCCCGCGCGCATCAACACACTGGAAGATGAATTCCGAAAAATTACACCCGACATCGTCAAAAAAACGGTTAGCGAATATTTGCGCAACACGAACCGGACGATCTTAACCATTGACCCTAAAGCAACGAATCCATGAGAATAAAAAACAGAACCATTTTCGCGTTAGCGATAACGCTGATTGCCGTCGGGCAGGTGTGGGGGCAAAAGGAAACTCCGCCGGAAGGCGGCACCCCCCGCGACTTCAATTTGCCCAGCAAGAAAGAAGCCACGCTGTCTAATGGCCTCTCGTCGACGCTGGTTCAGTATGGCGCGATTCCCAAGGTGAATGTGAACATCATCATCAAGACGGGTAATATTCATGAGAAGGAGAACGAAGTGTGGCTCGCCGACCTGGCCGGTGACTTGATGGAAGAGGGCAGCGCATCGATGGATGCCAAGGCCATTGCTGAGCGGGTAGCCGGTATGGGTGGCCAGATCAACGTAAACACCGGCCAGAATCAGCTCTCCGTATCGGGCTCGGTGCTGTCGGAATTTGGTCCCGATTTGATCCGAATCCTCGCGGACATGATCATTAATCCGGCGTTTCCTGCCAGTGAGCTCGACAGGTTGAAGAACGATCTCAAGCGCAACTTGACTGTTCAGAAATCGGTTCCTCAAAGCCAGGCACAGGCAGAGTTCCGGTCGATCGTGTATCCGGATCACTCATACGGGAGATATTTCCCGACGGAAGCGATGCTTGATTCGTACACGCTCGAGCAAGCCAGGGCATTCTATGACCGGAATGTCGGTGCTAAAAGAACCGTGGTGTACGCCGTCGGCAAGTTCGACGCGCAAGCTATGCAGAAGGCCATTGAGGAATCGTTCGGCAGCTGGAAGCCAGGACCTGAAGTTGACTTTCCTGCGCCAGATCCCAACACGACCAACAAGGTTGCCATGATTGATCGGAAAGATGCCCCGCAAACTACCGTCATCATGGGATTGCCGACAATCGATCCTTCAAAGCCTGACTACTTGCCGCTGACTATAGCAAACTCCCTCCTGGGAGGGTCGTTTGGTTCGCGCATTACGTCGAATATCCGCGAGGATAAAGGTTACACATATTCTCCGTTCAGCACGATCTCGGCGGGATATCGCTCCGCGCTCTGGTACGAGCAGGCTGATATAACATCCGAACACACGGGTGATGCCATCCAGGAGATTGCAAAAGAAATTAAACGTCTGCAGTCGGAGCCACCGTCAAAAGAGGAACTCAAGGGGATACAGAATTATCAGGCTGGAATCTTCGTGCTGCAGAACTCGACGCCGGGCGGGATAATTTCTCAGCTCAATTTTCTCGACTTTCATGGACTGCCCGACTCCTATCTCACTGAACAGGTGAAGAACATTCACAATGTTACCCCCGAACAGGTTCAAGAGATAGCGAAGAAATATTTCCGGTACGAGGATATGACGCTTGTGCTGGTCGGCGACAAAAAGCTCCTGGAAAAACAAATGAAGGAGCACATGGATGCACTGAAGGTGAAGTGAAGACGTTGAAATGTAGCACTCAAAAGAAAAGTCGGGGCAGTCCCGACTTTTCTTTTATATACCGATCAGCAAAAAAGGCCGGCTTGTGGCCGACCCTTTTCCAGTTAAAAAAATAAACCCCACTAATTCTCTGTAAGTGTTACTGGCTCCATCGTGGTGACGTTGCCCGTCTCTACGGCCACATTTTCCACTTGATGTTTGGCAAAATTTTCATTCGGCTCAAAGGTCACCGTGTACGTACCCGCCGGGATGCCGCGCAACAGGAAGAGGCCGGCGTCATCGGGGAAAGTTGTTGCAACAGTGTCGTCGCCAGTGATGGCAAAGATCGCTGGTGTAGATTCAGCAGGTTGAACGACGCCCTCTATGGCACCATTTTCAGCTTCCGTGATCACACGAATCAATGGTTTCAAAATGTAGTTGCCGGCACCTGTCTTAACGATAGATCGGGCAACATCAAAGTCAAGCGTAACCTTGTAAGTAATACCCTCCTGCAAGTCCTCGCTGACCTGCAGTTTCAATCCTGACTGACTTCCGCTCGGAATGGTCACACCAAACTCTTCGCCCCCAACCACGACTGAGTTGTTTTCGCCGAGGGTGAAGCGAATCTGGGAGAGTCGGCCCGCAGGCAAATCCAGGGTTGAAATAAGAGTGTCCTCTCCGTTTACAAGAGTGAGCAGGTCATAAATCCCAGCTTGCGTATCGAGGGTAACCCAGCCCTGGCCGTTGTCCATCTCCGATGCGTGTATCTCAACACTCTGTACATCAATATTGACTTTCTCAAAATCGCCAGGACCGTCGGTTAACCATACTTCAATTCGTGCATTTTGTTTTACCGTCTCATCTGACTCACAACTTCCGAGGAAACACACGATTCCCGTCAATGTCAATAATGCAACAAAAGATCGCCTCATAATTTTTTTCAATTGATTCTGCAATTTCATGCCCGGTAAACGCCTTCAAATGGCGATTGTTATCCTCAAACGGATGGTCGGCCGGAGTTGTCGACGAGCGGGCGGAAATGTCGGTTAAGAATAGGGGAATAGAGGATAGTCAGCCTATCACGATGTGGAGGCTTTCAACAGGTAGGGTATCGTTACGCCACAAGACTTCTTTCCATCATAAATTCAGCAATCTGCACGGCGTTGGTAGCGGCACCTTTGCGCAAATTGTCTGCGACGATCCACATGTTCAATGTATTCGGCTGTGACTCGTCGCGACGCAAGCGGCCAACAAATACTTCATCGCGTCCTTTCGAGATGATCGGCATGGGATAGATATTATTCTGCGGATCGTCCTGAACGATCACGCCCGGAGTGCTGGCGAGGATGGAACGAATTTCACTCAGGATGAATTCCTCTTTGAACTCTACGTTGACAGCTTCCGCGTGGCCGCCCACCGTCGGGATCCGAACAGTGGTGGATGTTACACCAATGGTGGGGTCGCCCAAAATCTTACGAGTCTCGTTCACCATCTTCATCTCCTCCTTGGTGTATCCGTTTTCGAGGAAAGCGTCGATGTGTGGCAGTGCGTTCATGTCGATGGAATGGGGATACACTCTGGTACCTTGAATGCCCTGGCGTTCGTCCATCATCTGCTGAACCGCATCTTTTCCGGTGCCGGTTACCGACTGATAAGTAGAAACGACGATTCGCTTGATCCCATACCTGACGTGGAGTGGCGCCAGTGCCATCACCATTTGAATCGTCGAGCAATTCGGGTTCGCGATTATTCGATCATCGATGGTTAGGACGTGACCGTTGATTTCCGGCACAATCAGGTTCTTCGTCGGATCCATCCGCCAGGCAGACGAGTTGTCGATCACGATCGTTCCCGCGTCAGCGTATTTGGGTGCCCATTCCGATGACGTGTTTCCTCCGGCAGAAAAGATCGCGATGTCAGGAGCAAGGCTACAAACCTCTTCGATGCTGCGAATCTTGTATTCCTTACCTTTGAACTCGATGGTTTGACCAACTGACTTTGCAGAAGCGACGAGATACAACTCCGAAAAGGGGAAGCTTCGTTCATCCAGCACCTTCAGGATTTCCTGACCCACCAATCCAGTGGCTCCAACTACTGCGAGTTTCATTTTAATTGATAATTTGGTCTTACAAAAATAGTGTTTCCCTCTCGCACTATGAAAGACCGTCTCAAAATATCATTGACGTTCTCACGCTATCATTGGCTGAAAACGTTTCCGGTAGTTGCTCTCTGTCTCGTCATCGATTCCCAACAATTGTTAGCCCAGTTTGCCGATGACTTTTCTGATGGTGATCTGATGAGTAATCCAGAATGGACAGGCGATCAAAGCAAATTCGCAGTTGATCAAGAACGATTACGCCTGGCCGCGCCAGCGGTGTCGTCGAGCGCATATCTGTCAACGCCCAGTCAGTCGTTGTACAATGCCACCTGGGAATTTTGGTTACACCTGGACTTTAACCCCACCAGTGGGAATCTGGCGAAAGTTTTCCTGACATCCGACGTCGCCGATCTTTCAGGTCCATTGAACGGATACTATGTACTCATCGGCAATACGCCGGATGAAGTCAGTTTATACAGACAGTCAGGAACGAGCAGCACTAAAATCATTGACGGAGAAGATGGTCGTTTGGACTTGTCGACCGTGACTGTCCGGGTTAGAGTGACAAGAGATGCCTTGGGCACATGGGAATTGTATACGGACGTCGGCGCAACGGGAGTCGATATTCTTGAAGGAACAGTTACTGACCAGACGCATGCATCGTCGAGCTACTTCGGCGTGTACTGTCTCTACAGCTCTACCCGTTCGGACAAGTTTCAGTTTGACGACTTCCACGTGGAAGGCGAATCGTTTATCGACCTGGTTGGTCCGGAAGTGTTTTCTGCAGAACCGATTTCCAGTAGCGCGCTCCTTGTTGGGTTTTCGGAGTTGCTGGATAGTGCGTCCGCCGTTCAAGCCGATCACTACAATGTCTCTCCCGAAATTGGGATGCCTTCCAGCATTGCGTTGGAAGCCGACCGCAGTAGCGTGGTGTTGCATTTTGATTCGGCGTTTGCAAATGGTTACGAGTATCTCCTGACCGTTACCGGAGTTAAAGACACCACAGGGAATCTCATGACGCCGGGCGGGAAGCCTTTCCTTTATTTCATTCCCGTTTTACCTGCCTACCGGGATATTGTTTTAACTGAATTATTCCCCGATCCGGCTCCTTCCGTTGGTCTTCCGGAAACTGAATTTGTCGAGGTCTTTAACCGCAGCGCATCGCCATTTGAGCTGGCGGGCTGGCAGATCACGGACGGGTCTTCGACTGCCGTCCTTCATTCATTAATACTTCATCCAGGCGAATACCTGGCACTGGCAACCGAACGATTCGATTCGCTGGCGCAAATGATGGTGTTGAACGCTCTACCAACCTTGAACAACTCATCAGATCTGATTCGACTGGTGAGCCCCGATGGAATGATGATCGATTCCGTCGGCTATTCGGTGTCGTGGTATCGCGATCAGGACAAAGCTGGCGGAGGCTGGACACTGGAAATGATTGACCCAAACGATGAATGCAGTGGATCACTGAACTGGAAGGCCAGCGTCGATTCATCTGGAGGCACTCCCGGACGCATAAATTCAGTATATCTCCCGCGCAACGACACGGTTGGACCATCATTGTTGTCGATGACGTATCTCGGCGGTGGAGTACTTGCCCTCGAATTTGATGAGAGCCTTCAAGAGGACACGCCCAGTCCCGGGTATTTTTCTATTGAGCCGGCTGTTCAAGTGTCGGACGCCTCTTATGCGGACGCCGACCGGAAGTTCATAAACCTCACACTTGTTGAAGCGCTCGATTCGACGGCGACGTACACTATTACAATCACGAATCTCCGGGATTGCCCAGGGAATCTTATCGTTTCTGGAAGGGACTCAATGAAACTTGACACCCTTGCTCCTTTCATCGCTCGGCACAACATAGTGAACGCCCATGAACTCGACATTACGTTTTCAGAAAAAGTGGACAGTGTAAACGGCAGTGATCCGGCCAACTACACCATGGTCGGCGTAGGGTCACCCGATAGTCTCAGATTGCTTTCGGATCACAAAACGGTCCGCACGACCTTCATAGAGCCATTTACCAATGGACTGGGTAACACGCTCGAGATAAAGCATATCACTGACAGGGCCGGAAATAGGATGACTCCTGACACTGTCATGTTCCGTTACTTTGTTCCGGTTGCGCCCACATTCAGGGATATTATCATCAGCGAGATTCTTCCTGACCCGGCGCCGACGATAGGGCTTCCGGAAGCAGAATTTATCGAAATCTACAATAGAAGCGCGGACCCGTTTAATCTTTCCGGTTGGAAGATCACCGATGGATCGACAACCGGAATTTTGTCTTCGTTAATACTCCTCCCAGGCGAGTACTTGATTCTGTCATCAACTTCAACAAGAAGTTCCTTCTCTGTTTTTGGTGAGGCAATGGGGCTAAGCGTCATGCCATCGCTGAATAATGCTGGAGACAACCTTCGGCTTATTTCTCCGGCGGGGATCGTCATTGATTCATTGAGCTATTCGGGCACCTGGTATCGTGACGATGAAAAGAAAGATGGTGGATGGTCGTTGGAATTGATCGACGTAGACGATTTATGCCGTGGCGCAGGCAACTGGGCGGCCAGTGTGAGCATCGGTGGAGGTACGCCAGGCGCTCAGAATTCGGTGTTTGATCATAGGCCCGATTTGCAGGGCCCCAGGCTTATAAACGTAACGCCTACGGACAGCGCCGATTTGTTTCTAACGTTTGATGAAAATCTTGATGCAATAACTCCATCCAATGCAACTTTTTCGATCGAGCCCGGTGTGAGTATTGTTGGCGTTCGGTTTGGACGTGACCGGACTGAAATTGTGCTTTCGCTTTCGATGGCACTGGATTCAGCGGAGACATACGTGCTTGAGCTTGCCGCAGTCCACGATTGCCCTGGTAATCTTATCCAGGAAACTCAGGTGATAATCCGGCTTGATACAATTGCGCCGCTCGTGCAGGCCGTTGAAGTGGTTAGCGAAAGTGAAGTCGACGTGACCTTCAACGAAAAAATGCGACCCGAATCGGCCGTCGCTGTCGGTAACTATTCTTTGTCCGGCAGTTATCCCTCAAAAGTGACGTTGCGCGATGATCACCGCGCAGTGAGATTGCGGTTTGAAGACGAGTTCGTGAACGGCGTGACGCTTCAGCTTCATATAGCAGGCGTCAACGATGCGGCGGGCAACCCGTTGTTTCCGGTGGTTCTTCCATTCCTGTACTTCCACGCCATACCGCCTTTGGAAAAAGACCTGGTCTTCACCGAAATCATGGCCGACCCTTCACCTGCCGTACGATTGCCGGAGGTCGAGTTTGTTGAAATCTACAACCGAAGCACGAACCCTATTCAATTATTGAATTGGCGACTTTCCGATGCATCGACTGTGTGTGTTTTACCCGGATACATAATCCTTCCCGGCGCTTATCTGATTATCTGTCCTGCGGCCAAGGCAAATCTTTTTGCCCACGGCACAACACTTGGCGTGTCGTCTTTCCCATCGCTGGCGAATTCGGGAGAGTCGCTGCGGTTGTTGAGTCCTGACGGAGTGACCATTGACTCGATAAATTTTGCGTTCGACTGGTATCGCGATGACGAGAAGAAAGACGGTGGCTGGACGCTCGAAAAAATTGACCCTGAAAATCTTTGCGCGGAGGCAGAAAATTGGCGCGCCGCAATGAACGATTCAGGCGGAACGCCAGGCGCGCGGAATTCGATCAATGCTAATATGCCTGATCTGACCGGTCCGGCACTGGAGTCAATCTTTCCAGTTGACGCTGCGACCTTGACTCTCACTTTCAACGAGAAACTTGAAAAATCAGTACCCTCGGTGGAATCATTTGCGGTCGAGCCCCACGTCCCCATTTCATCTGTGGCTTTTGGCGATCCCAACCTTCGCACCGTGATGGTGGGACTATCCGAGGTTTTGACAGGAGGTGTGCTCTATAACCTGGTCTGCTCAGAGATATATGATTGCGCGGGCAACGCGATAGAGGCGGAGCACGGCAACGGTTCCTTCGCGCTTCCCGAAAAAGCAGAACCGCTTGATGTTGTCATTAACGAGGTGCTCTTCAATCCTCGTCCGACCGGCGTCGATTTTGTTGAAGTCTACAACCGGTCCGGGAAATACCTTGACTTAAGCAATTGGGTAATTGCGAACGTCAGCGGCGATTCGATTGCCAATGCCCGGTCCATCGTCAGAACTCACGAGCTGCTACCTCCGCAAACCTATCGAGTGCTTACGGAAGATGGGAACTTACTCAAGGGTGAGTATCTACAGGCGAAAGAAGAGACGTTTATCGAATGTAAGCTGCCATCTCTCCCGGATGACGAGGGATCCATCGCGATAGCAGATGACAGGCAGCGAATCATCGATAAGGTCTTGTATTCTGATTCTTATCACTCGGCGCTTATAAAGGATGACGAAGGAATTTCACTCGAGCGGATCGCGTTCGATGCACCGTCTGATAATTCAAACAACTGGAGATCGGCTACGACAACAAGCGGGTATGCGACACCGGGTTTCTTGAATTCCAACTCGCGCACGAATGTGGCTTTGAGTGAATCGATTATTATCGATCCGGAAATCTTCACACCACATTCGGGGCTTCACGATTTCACCCAGATACGATTCAACTTCGAAAAGAGCGGATACATCGCCAATGTGAGGATATTGGATTCGCACGGGCGTGAGATCAGGCGCATTGCAAACAATGAGTTGCTGGGTTCCCAGGGTTTTTTCCGGTGGGATGGCGATGCGGACGACGGCTCTCAGGTGAGAATTGGTGCCTACATGGTCTGGATAGAAATCTTTGATCCGTCCGGGAAGGTGGAGACGTATCGCAAGCGCGTTGTTGTAGGGGGAAACTTCAGGTGAATCAGACTACGGACGCACGTTTCGAGCGGGGACTTCCGATCTGATCTTTCCAGTTCCACCACTTCAATTTTTCGGGGTCACGCTTGTTCTTGCTTGTCTTGGCGTAATACACGGCGCAACGAAAGGTGTACAGCAAGCAGCGATCCTGGACGACGCCGGCGTAATCGTTCGAAACGTCGTACAGGTATTGAGGATTCTTATTCCTGAGGTCAGCCACCGATCTGATCCCAATGTTCCAAAGATCGTTGGCTATTGATTTTCCGACGCCTGGAATTTGCATCAGATCGCGGATCGACTGCTGTTTGATATCCATGACTCCAGGTTTTCACAAAAATATCCTTTGGGAGTGACAACGGTATGTCAGCAGGTCAATCTTTTTCATCCTGGTAAATGAATGTCTTGCCTTCTCCTTTCTGTTTGATGTAGCCGCGGTACATCCCTGAAGAATTGAATGTCATGGCAATATTGCCCTGCCGGTCCAGGCCGATAATTCCGCCTTCCCCGCCAAGGGCCGTCAGCTTCTTCATGATTACACTGTCGGCAGCTTCCTGCAACGACAGGCCGGCGTACTCCATCATGGCCGCGATATCCCTGGCCACACCCAGGCGGATGAAATATTCGCCGTGGCCGGTTGCCGAAATGCC
The DNA here is from genome assembly GCA_964563295.1 of uncultured Roseivirgaceae bacterium. Taxonomy (GTDB): domain Bacteria; phylum Bacteroidota; class Bacteroidia; order Cytophagales; family Cyclobacteriaceae; genus Chryseosolibacter. The sequence goes on from CAZLWX010000003.1 coordinate 63,704, forward strand.
GCACGTCTGATTATTGGCGTACGTGCCTGCGCCAATTATGGGAGCATCCCCAACTCGGCCATAGCGCTTGTTGGTCATTCCACCGGTTGAAGTACCAGCAGCGATGTTGCCAAACTTATCCAGAGCAACTGCGCCAACCGTGCCGAATTTCCGGCTGTCGGAATACGGATCGTAAAGAGAGGCCTGATCATCGTCACTTTCTTTTGCGCGCTGCAGCTGGCGATATCGAAGGGAGTCGAAGAAGTAAGATGGATCGACAATTTCAAGGCCTTGTTCTTTGGCGAACTTCTCAGCTCCTCCTCCCACCATCATCACGTGTTCTGACTTGGTCATCACCGCATAAGCGGCTGTAATTGGATTCCTGATCGTCGTTACTCCGGCGACCGCACCCGCCATCAGGTTGCTACCATCCATGATCGACGCGTCGAGTTCGTTCTTGCCCTCATTGGTAAACACGGCACCCTTTCCCGCATTGAACAACGGCGAATCTTCCATCACGCGGATTGTCGCAATCACTGCGTCGATACTTGTTCCACCATTCTCAAGTACGGCATAACCGGTCTCAAGCGCAGTATTGAGCACATCGCGATAAGCTCTTTCCCTTTCGGGAGTCATGTTCTCCCTTCGAATGGTGCCAGCCCCGCCATGTATGACCAGGGTTATAGGCCCGGCACTTTTGTTTTCCGCGGTAGTAGTTTTCATGGGTGTGTCACATGCCGTGACGATGGAAAAAATCAGGGCTAGTAGTAACCAATTCTTCATAAGTCGTATTCAATGGACGGAAAGTTAAGATTAATGTGTGAAAACCGGACAAAATTCCGGGAGGTTGGAATTTTCTATTATATTTTTTGTTTTAGAGGGCAACCTCTAATTTTGCGCATCTTTTACCAAACGGAGGAAATACGATGGCCAAGAAAAAGACATCAGCCAAATCGCCCAAAAAAGCGAAAAAGGCTAAACCCACAGCGAAGGCTAAGAAAGCATCTCCTGTAAAAGCTAAGTCAAAATCAAAAGCAGCTCCTAAATCGAAGGCAAAGAAGGCGGCTCCCAAAGCGGCTAAGAAGAAAGTGGCGAAGAAACCCGCGGGGAAAGTTGTGGCCAGGAAGACGGCGCCTGCTGCCAGGAAGACGATCGACATAAAAGACGCAGTCCAGAAGAATCCCGCAGCTACGGCGGCCAAAGTTGCTCATAGCGCGCAGATCAATTTCTTCCAGATGCCGAACCAGCGACCGATCGCGCATAAGCCGGCCAAGCCTTCCTCTCATCCGGAGGACAAGACCCGATACTCGGAAGAAGAGCTGAAAGAATTTGAGGACCTGATTGTGAAAAAGCTGGAGAAAGCAAAAGAGGAGTACCGGATTCTCAAGGATACACTCAATCGCAATAACGATGAGGGCACCGATGCCACGTCTGGAGGCAATACCAAAGTTCTCGAAGATGGAGCCGAAACGGCCGAGAAGGAAAATCTCAGCCAGCTCGCCGCCCGTCAGCAGAAGTACATCACCAATCTTGAGAACGCGCTCGTCCGTATCAAGAATGGTACGTACGGGATCTGCTCTGTGACTGGCAAGCTTATCTCGAAAGAAAGGTTGATTGCAGTTCCTCACACCACGCAATCAATTGAGGCCAAGTTGATGCAACAGGATTGATTAAGACGACCTTGGACTTTTTACAAAATCATATCGAAGCGCTGATTTTTTGCTCGCCGGGTCCTATCAGGCTGGGGGAAATCAAGAGTTGCTTATCTGAGATGTTCAACGCTGATGTGCCCGAGGCGGACATCATGGGAGCGATACAACGCATTGAAGAGAAATTTCAGTCGGATGAATTTTCATTCCAACTAAACCGGTCCGGTGGAGGCTATCAGTTTCTGACTAAGCCTGCCTACCAGGCGAGCATCAGTATTCTGCTCAAACAGCAGTCAAAAAAAAGGCTCTCCACGTCGGCAATGGAAACTCTTTCGATCATCGCCTACAAGCAGCCGCTGTCAAAGACGGAAATTGAAAACATACGCGGCGTGAATTGCGATTACGCCGTTCAAAAACTGCTGGACAAAGGATTGATTGAAATCATTGGGAAAGCCGAGACGATCGGTCGGCCGATGCTGTACGGGACCACTGCGAAATTCATGGAGTATTTTGGGATCAATGATCTCAGTGAGTTGCCTACGCCGAAAGAGTTTACTTCTGAAGTCAATTCAATAGGAGAGAATACCGATTCACCGGAGCCCGATGGCCAATCGTAGCTCACGCGGTCAGTCGCCACGCCGGCGACGGTCCTTCAATCAGGATAATAAAGGACCAAAGTCGCGGTCCGGCGGTTCGTCCAGGCGCCGGCCCCGATCTCAGGGCAACGACCGACCCGGTTCGGGAAAACGAAATCCTGAAAGCAGTCCAGGTAGAAGACCAAAGCGATCGCCAGAGCCATTCCGCGAAGATCGCCGCCCATCCAAACCCGCACCTCGGCGGGCACAGCCGGATTTGAAAGCTCCCGAACAAACCACGACGATTCGTTTGAATCGGTACATCGCGAACAGTGGTGTCTGTTCAAGACGCGAGGCAGATGAGCTGATCAAAATGGGCCTGATCAGCGTCAACGGCAAAGTGGTTACAGAGATGGGGTTCAAGGTAAATCCCGGCGACCAGGTCCGCTACGAGGACAGGTTGCTGAGGGCGGAAAAACCTGTCTACATCCTGATGAACAAGCCGAAGGGCTACCTCACCACCACTGACGATCCTCAGGAACGCAACACCGTGATGCAACTGCTGGGCGGGGCGATCAAGGAGAGAGTTTATCCCGTCGGGCGGCTGGACAGGAATACAACCGGTTTGCTGTTGCTGACCAATGATGGCGAGCTCGCCGACAAGCTCATGCACCCATCGTACAATGTGAAAAAGATCTATAAGGTCGAACTTGACCGCGCGTTGACGAAGGCGGACTTTCAAAAAATCCTGGAGGGTGTAACCCTGGATGAAGGAAGAGCAATCGTCGACGATCTTGCGATAATTAGCGAGGATGGAAAAACCGTTGGACTGGAACTCCACATTGGATGGAACAGGGTGGTCAGACGAATTTTTGAAAATCTCGGCTACCGGGTCGAGCGGCTGGATCGGTCGGTCTACGCAGGCCTGGATAAAAAAGACCTGCCGCGAGGCGAATGGCGTTTCCTAAAGAAGGAAGAGATCGTCAGGCTAAAGCACTTTAAGTAACAAATTTTCACTGTCCCAAATATGTTGAAGAGCCCTGCGCGAAGGGCTCCCGTTAAGGAACAAAAGGGCGCGGGTCGGGTTTGGAAAAACTCAGGCCAGGTATGGCTTGGGGGCACCGCGCCTGGTGTATTAGTCAGAAGTCTTCGAAGTGAGTATGAAAACACCTTCGAACTTTGAACATTACAAATTCACAATTCCTTGTAATATTTACCTTTCCTCGCCTACTTTGGGGCTATGACACGCCCCGATCTTGAAACCGTTCCCCAGTATTTCCGGCATTATGTTGAGCTAGTAAAAGACATGGATGTGCTGGAGAGTTTGCGCCATACTTCGGGCACGATGACTGAAGTTTTGAAGACGATTCCCGATAGCAAAGGCGATCATCGTTACGCCGAAGGCAAATGGTCGATAAGGGAGTCACTGGTGCACGTGATGGACGTGGAACGCGTAATGGCCTATCGCGCGCTTCGGTTTTCGAGAAACGATCACACTGATCTTCCGGGATTTGATGAAAAGGCTTACGCTCCGGAATCCAACGCCAGCACCCGAACGATCCGCGAACTGGCCAGCGAGCTGGAACACCTCCGGCAATCGACGATTGACCTTTTTGCAAGTTTTTCACCCGAGATGCTTGCCCGCGAAGGCACAGCCAACAAGAACAAGATCTCGGTCCTCAATCTTGGATACATAATCGCCGGTCATGACCTTCATCACCAACGGCTATTAACTGAGCGCTACCTTAAATAATGATCCGGTTACTATTCCTGATTGTCGCCGCCGCGCTTGTGACGGCATGTTCACCGTTATCACGGAAGTCACTGACCAAACGTTTTGATGGCCTTGAATCAAAGTTCCACGACAACACGGGTTTTGCTCTCTACGACTCGGACAAGGGAGAAATAGTCTTTGATTACAATGGAGACAAGTATTTCACGCCGGCGTCCAACACCAAGATCTTTACGCTCTTTGCTTCTCTCAAGATACTCGGCGATTCCGTTCCGGCACTCCATTATGTTCGGAACCAGGACTCGCTGATCATCTGGGGAACGGGTGATCCGTCTTTTCTCTACAAGAACGTCTTTCAGAACAACCGGGTAATCGATTTTCTTGGTAACTCCAGGCAACCCATATACCTATCGACATCCAACTTCCACGCGCCGGAATTTGGTCCGGGCTGGTCATGGGATGATTACAACAGTTATTATTCAGCAGAGCGTTCACCGTTTCCAGTGTATGGGAATATTTTTTCGATGAAACTGCGAGCGGATTCCCTCTACGCTTATCCGCGATACTTCGCGAGGTATTTTCACAAGGCAAAGCCAGAGGATGAGCGACGGCACGTGTTGCGCGACAGGTACACAAACAATTTCACTTATTACCCTGACGTAATGGCTTTGGGTCGCAACGAGTGGGATATACCCATGAAGGTTGATCAATCGCTGATCGCGGATCTGCTTGCCGATACCGTCCAAAGACCAATCACATCGATCTCAAAGGCACTGCCCCCGCAGAGCGAGGTGATTTACAGCATGCCATTAGATAGCCTTTATCGCGTACTCATGCAGGAAAGCGACAATTTCATCGCCGAGCAGCTTTTATTGATGTGCTCCGATGCGTTGAGCGATACCCTCATGAGCGAAATCACCATCCGTTATATGAAGGAGAATTTTCTGAAGGATTTGTACGATGAACCCGAATGGGTTGACGGCTCCGGCTTATCGCGATATAACCTTTTTACCCCTCGATCGATCGTGCAGATGTGGTTAAAAATTGCCGCGCTTGTTCCGCGCGAACGCCTTTACCCGTTGCTCGCTACCGGCGGTCGCAAGGGAACAATTCGCAACTGGTATAAGACAGATCCTCCTTTTATCTATGGAAAAACTGGAACCTTGAGCAACAACCATTGCCTTAGTGGTTTCCTGATTACCAGGTCGGGAAAGACGCTCGTGTTTTCCTTCATGAACAATAATTATGTCGCATCGTCGAATGAAATCAGGAAGGAGATGCAGGATGTTTTAATGACGATCTATGAACGCTACTAGGAACTACACCGCGCTGGCACTTGTGTTCATAGGCTTACTGAGCGCCGGAGCGCAACCTGTCGACAGCCTTGACCTGAAAATCGGCCAAATGATCCTGATTGGCTTTCCCGATGCTCAGGTCGATGCGGACGTCCTACGCGAAATTCGCGACGGTAACGTCGGATCCATCATTATCTTCGAAAAGAACATTCCCCGGCAAAATTCCTTCATCGCGTTAAAGAAAATCATTTGGACGTATCAGGCTGCCGCAGCCATTCCTCTGATTGTGAGCATTGATCAGGAAGGAGGACGCGTAAACCGCCTTAAGGACAAATATGGATTTCCGCGATCGATCACTGCAGAGATGATGGGTCGCTCACCTTCACTGGACTCCGTGCGCTTCTACAGCGAGGCTACCGCAGCGACCCTTGCCGGGCTTGGTATCAACATGAATTTTGCGCCAGTAGTCGATCTTCGTTCGAATCCCAACAATCCGATCATTGCGCGTTACGGCAGATCATTCTCAGCGGATGAGGATACCGTCGCGATCATGGCACGGGAAGTTATCCTGCAACACGACCGGTACGGCGTGCTGACGGCACTGAAACATTTTCCCGGTCACGGCAGTTCGATGGCAGATACGCACCTTGGCATTGCAGATGTTACTGCAACCTGGGAAGAGCGTGAACTGTATCCCTACAAGGCTCTGATCGACTCGGGTCTGGTGCATGCCGTGATGTCGGCGCACATCGTAAACAGGAACCTTGACCCTGACGGTCACCCCGGCACGTTGTCGGAAAATATTCTGGGAGGAATTCTTCGCGACCGACTTCATTTTGACGGCGTGGTGTTTTCAGATGATATGCAGATGCACGCGATCACCGAGCACTATGGGCTCGAGGAGGCTATCCGGTTGGCGATCAAGGCCGGAATCGATATCATGACTTTCTCCAACAACATTTCCGGAAGCGACGAGCGCACCGTTGCTCGCGTGCATGCCATCATTAGGGGCCTTGTTGACAAGGGAGCGATATCGCGGGAACGCATCGATGAGAGCTTTCGGCGTATTATGAAGCTTAAGCAGAGCCTGTTGCAACCGAACTGCGACGAGCAATTGAATATCCTCCAGCATGAGCTCGAACAGACAAGAGAAAGACTTGAGAAAGCTACGTTGATGCTGAATGAAAAGGAGTCTTCAGTCGGAAATGAGCAACCGGCTAAGAAGAAGCGCGGGAAAAAGAACAAGGGCTAACGAATTCTCATGGTTCCCTTCAATGTCATTTCAGCAACGAATCCCGGCCCGCTCCTGATCAGCGTGCCTCATTGCGGCATTCAATTTCCAGCGGAGCTTCGGGATCAGTACGATCCCGCGCTCATTTCAGCGCCCGATGATACCGACTGGTTTGTCGATCACTTATACGATTTTGCGCCGGCGATGGGATTTTCAATGATCACGGCGGTTTATAACCGATGGGTGATCGACCTCAATCGAGACCCTGAAAGCAAGCCCCTCTATCACGACGGACGGATCATCACCGGACTTTGCCCGGTCTCGACTTTCCTTGGTGAACCCTTATATGTTGATCAGCGCCAGGAGATAGATCATCAGGATGTAGAGGACAGGCTGACAAAATTCTATTGGCCCTATCATCACCAGATTCAGTCGATGCTGGCGGAGTTGAAAAGTAAACACGGTCGGGTTCTGCTTTGGGATTGCCACTCCATCCGGCGATCGGTTGCTACCATTCAAGCTGAACCATTCCCAGACTTGATCCTGGGAAGTGCTGATGAGAAAGCTGCGGCACCTCAATTGGTCCAGACCGCATTAAAACACCTGGGATCATCGTCGTATGACTTAACGCACAATCACCCTTTCAAGGGCGGCTACATTACGAGAACTTATGGGAAGCCTCAGCGTAACCAACACGCGCTGCAACTTGAAATGGCCAAGATCAACTACATGAATGATCTTGAAGTGGAATATCATGCGGGCCGGGCTGAACGGATGAGAGAGCTCCTGAAAAAAACCCTCGGTGCGCTGGCGGAGGCCTTGATGAAAGTTTGAGTACCTTCCTGAGATGAACAGTTCGATTAGGTATTACCAGTTTCGTTCGCTGCGGCAATTGAATGGGCTGATGTCGCCCGCTTATGCGGGGGTCGATGCTGATGGCAGCCTGAAATACCTTTCGACCCAGCCCCCTGACTCTTCCGCTGTCGAGTTTGTCAACGGGCATGCGCTTCCTGGATTTCAGAACGCGCACTCCCATGCGTTTCAATTTGCGATGGCTGGTCATGCGGAAGTCCATCCGAAGGGAACCAGCGACGACTTTTGGAGCTGGAGAGAGGCCATGTATGCCTGTGCGCTGAGCCTGGATCCAGATCAAATGCAGGACATCGCAGCGATGCTGTATTCGGAAATGCTTAGAAAAGGGTACACCAGCGTTGCCGAGTTCCACTATCTGCATCACGATAAGGACGGCCGGCCATATGCAAATCTATCGGAGATGGGTTCGCGCCTGGTAGCCGCGGCGAAAGAGGCTGGGATTAACATCACATTGATACCAGTGTTCTATCAAAAAGGTGGATTTGGAAAAGACCCAGAACCGCGTCAGAGACGATTTATCTCAAGAACAACGGACGACTATCTAAAGCTGTTTGAAAGTTCAAGAGCTTCAATTCAGAATCAGTCGCATGCGACGCTGGGATTCAGTGTGCATTCACTTCGCGCGGTAAATGACGGCGACATTATCAAAACGTTGTCGGCGGTGCCGGTTGATCTCCCTTTTCATATTCACGCCGCGGAACAGTTGCGTGAAGTTGAGGACTGCCTTGCTCATTTGAAGGCTCGCCCTGTAGAATGGATTCTAAATCACCTTCCGGTTAATAAAAGGTTTCACCTCGTCCATTGCACTCACATGACTCCGCAAGAAACACAGGCGCTTGCGCACTCGGGGGCGCATGCTGTTCTGTGTCCGGGCACGGAGGGAAATCTTGGGGACGGAATTTTCAGGCTCACCGATTTCAGCCTGGCAAAAGGACATTGGTCCATTGGAACCGATAGCCACATCAGCCTTAATCCGCTTGAGGATATGCGATGGCTCGATTACGGCCAACGTTTGCTTTCGCACAAGCGCAATACTTTTGACGATGGTGCAAAGGCTCTCGTCACCGAGGCTATTTTCTCAGGCCGGCGGGCCATGGGTCGTCCATCGGAAGAATTTTTTGAGTTGAACAAACCATTCGATGCGGTCGTCTGCAAGAACAATTCATCTTTGGCTGGCGTGGACGTGAACTCCCTGTTGTCCAGAATCGTGTATACGGCGGACAGTGGTGATATCCTTGGGACAATCGTAAATGGAAAATGGATAGTCAATGACGGTGCTCATGCGAGGGGAGAGGAGTTGCGAGCGCGATTTGAGAAGACAATGAGGCAGATAGTTTTTTGATATGGAATATGTTATTCGACCTGTGGCAAAGGAGGACAACCGCAAGATCGCCGACATTATCAGAACGGTGATGCCGGAGTTTGGGGCAAACGGTCCAGGGTTTGCGATCCACGACAGCGAGGTCGACGACATTTTTAGTGCTTATCAACCCCCGCGCGCAGCTTACTTCGTGTGTGAACGCCGTGGGAAGATCGTTGGAGGAGGAGGGGTTGCCCCTCTTGAAGGCGGAGACCCGCGCATTTGCGAGCTGAAGAAGATGTATTTTCTTCCTCGCGCCCGAGGTAAGGGGTTAGGGCAGCGAGTGCTCAATCAATGTCTTGACGCAGCTAAAGCCATCGGGTTCGAGTATTGCTACCTGGAAACGTTTAACACCATGTCGAACGCGATGAAGCTGTACGAGAAAAATGGGTTCAAACGGATCCCCGGGCCGCTGGGCAATACCGGTCATTTTGGTTGCGATATCTTTTACAAAAAGAAATTGTAGACCTATTACTCGTCGGGCTTGTAAGGCGATAGTCGTGGCAGCCATCGCGGCACATTCTTCATGTATACAACATACGCGTTACCAAATCGCGACTTCAAGTCCGGCTCTTCGATCAGCACAAAATAGAGGGTGTTGATCGCGAAAAAAATAGCAGCCCAAATCAGTATGTCCCGGGAGTTGAGGAGCAGCGACTCCCCGAGCAGGATGAGAAACACCGCGCTGATCATAGGATTCCGGCAATACCGGTAAGGTCCGCGGATCACCAATTTCTTTGTCGGCGACCAGGGTGCCAGTGTTCCATCGCCCTTAGTCGCAAACAAAAAAACCGTATAGGAAAATAGTCCAATCCCGGGAGCAACCAGGCCAGCGCCAACTAACACCAGAAAGTCTGCCTGTGAGAAAAGAGTATTGGAAGCGTCGTATATCCAATACGGCACGATGCACGTCATTGTAAACGGTAGTATTGCGATGTCGCGCAGGTGTCGAAACCAGTATGCGGTTTTCATGCTATGAGGCTCTCAATGCTCAAATCGTTTGGCAACTAACAAGTGCCCTGCTGATCCATACTGGAAATACTCTTCTAATGTTGATGCTCCTTTTCGTAATGCTCCCGAAGGATATCTTCGGCGAAGTCGTTCGTGAGGTCACGCACAACAGTGTGAACGTGGTTAGCGTTGTTTTGGGTATTGTCGTATTCGATGAGTAACATTGGGCCCTGAATGCGGTAATAATGGCCCGCGCCAGGTTGCAGGCTACCCGCCCAGGCGAAGGAGAGGTTCTCAATGCCAGCTTTCCCGATCTTATCCATTAGTTTCCTGGAGAAGCCGAGCTGATAGTTTTTTACATAGACGTCGAGCAGGCGCATTAAAGTTTTCTGCTGATTCTCGGTGAGTTCTGTGTACCGGATTCCCATCGGCTCAAGCAACCTTGCCTGACGATCGTTTCCCGTCACAATCTCACGGAGGGCTGTGCTAGCGAAGATTGCTTTCTTTTGTTGTACGTCGGATAGTGAATTAATAAGCATGAATCCCAAGTCAGTCTCCTGCTGCAGGACCTGGCGGCCAAACTCTGGTCCTCGCGGAACCTTGGCGGGGTTGGCGCCGAAAAACGATGGAGTGGAAGAATCGATTTGTCCGCTGACGGACGAAAAATTTAGTGAAAGGTGATGTCCTTCGATTCTCCATCCCCAGGCTTTTCCGGTCGAAGGAGAACCAAATATTGTAAAGTAATACTTTCCGGGATCGCGGTACTCATCGTCGGCGTTCCTTCCTTCGAGATCGCGAAGAATTGCCTCAAGCGCGAAGATTCCAGTGGCTTTTGCGTAGCCCTGCTCGCTGAGTGATGCCTTTAGCAATGCCGTTGCTGCCGAGCGCTGTGATGCATTCATCTCCGCGAACGGAAGACCATTCCTGCTCCGTGGTACAAAATACCAGTTGAATCGTTCGGTGCTTTCGAAATTGTAAACTGCTTTTGCCTTTTGGCCTTCATCCAGGGCATTGATAAACTTCGTCGCTTCGGTGACTACGTCCTGAGCACCCACGCACCAGGGAGTGATCAAGAGGGCAAGAGCGAAAAGGTATCTTAATGCTGTCAACTGAATAAATGGATTTGAGCAGGAAGTTACTGATTCTGGCCTGAAATTCATCATTACGGGGGTACGTCTAAGGTGCGACGGAAATGCTAATTTTATGCACGATGGCAATTATAAAGCTGAAAGAAGAGGACGTGACCACGTCGGGTTCACTGCCAGCGGTCGGTTCTGCTGCGCCGGATTTCATTTTGGCAGATGTCGAGCTTAAGGACGTTTCCCTGAAAAGCTACCGCGGGAAAAATGTGCTGATGAATATTTATCCAAGTATTGACACGCGCGTGTGTGCCATGTCGGTTCGGGAGTTTAATAAGAGGGCGAGCTCCATTGCCAACGCCGTGGTGCTGTGCATTTCGAAAGATTTGCCCTATGCCCAACGAAGGTTTTGCGCTGCCGAGGGAATTAATAACGTAATTACTCTATCGGATTTCCGGAACACCGGTTTTTCGAAGGACTATGGTGTCGAGATGCTAAACGGCAAGATGGCTGGACTGCATGCCCGGGCTATCGTTGTCGTTGATCCAAGCGGAAAAGTAACTTACACTGAACTGGTTCCGGTGATCGGACTTGAGCCCGATTACGACCGCGCAATTGAAGCCCTTAGCCGAAAGAGGTAGTGACTACTGCCCAACCATAAAGACCGCGTTGGAGAAGAGCATTTTGCCATTCTCCCAAAAGCAACGGAAAAGCGGATTGTCCACCAGGTACACAATGTTTCCACGACCATTATCCTCCACTCCGAAAATCAAACTATTGGCGATTTTCATGTTGGCCTTGTAGCCGGCAAATCCCTGAATTGGTTTCGCATTGCCTTTGATCACGCCTACATTCCAACCGGATTTGAGAAACGCGAATCGTAGTTCATTGCTCTTGAGCGTGTAGTACGTGTCGTGGAGACCAAATGCCAGCGGGTGCGAACGGTCCAGGCCTACCCGGTAAATGGCGCCGGAGATCGATTCGGATAAACCCTTTCTTTCGGCGTCCTCATATCGCGCCAGGCCTTCCGATTCACGCATGGCTTCCTCCTTTTTTTCGGCGGCTTTTTTCTCTTCGTCGGTAGCATACGTTTTCAACCCAAATCCATCCTTGTTTGCGAATGCCCTGAGGCCGCTCCCGATCACGATTAGGCGCCCGCCTCCTGAAACCCATTGCCCCACCTGTTTCAGCAATGCCTCATCGAAGATTCTGTAGTTTCCCTCTGGGACTATCAGCACATCGTATTCATCCAGATCGACGTTCTTGAAGTAGTCTGTACCAATTTGAGTGATTGGATAGTGTAGTTCCTGTTCAAAGAAGTACCAGATCTCACCTGACGATAATGATGAGGTCTGTTCTCCAAACAACATGGCCACTCGTGGCGCCTTCAGAAAGTTGACATTACCCGAACCGATGTCCTTGCCCTGCTCCATCAGGCCTGTGTTTGTGGTAAAGACTTTTCTGCTCATTTCATTTGCTGTAGAAATTACAACCTGGTCAAAGTCGGCCACGCCTTCATTATTTCGCCGGGTGACCAACAATGTACCCGGCTCAAAACGCACACCACCTGAAGTGAATGACTGCTCTGATGACCGTACTGCAATCCCCTCTTGCAGCAGACGAGTGAGGAATTCGACATCATCGAGGCTTTGGTAGCGGAAGATATAGGCGTACGGCTTTGCGGATGGCTGCGGATTATCGGCCACTGTTGATTTTGCATACGGCTTTGCCGGATCAATGCGTTCGGTAGTCGCGTAGCCTTTAAGATCGTATCCATACACGAGATCCCAGGCCGTGATGTCATAGGTGAGCGAGTCAGAAAGTTTCGATTCCGGCTCAAAAAGGGTTGTTACAAAGCGCGATTTCGGTTGATAAGCACTGATAACAAGATCGGAAGATGATACCGTGAATGTCGTTTGTGATCGGGTGCCATAATCGAAGCCCTTTACGGTTCGCGTGGACGAAGGGTGACCATAGCGTATGCCATGAACATCAAGTAAGCGCGCGAGCCTTGCGATGTTATCGGGATTGTTGCCGGCGGGCAGCAC
>CAZLWX010000003.1:76485-77456 GCA_964563295.1 uncultured Roseivirgaceae bacterium
GTATTGATCGCCTCCCGGAAATATTTTTCAAATTCATCGACCACGCGCGTGGCATTCAACGAGGTCACCTCGATGGTGGAGAGTCCCGCCGTGTAATGATGCGTCAACCGGTCCTTCAACGTCAGCTCATCGTCGAATTCGGTGGTAATAGCGAGCCCTCCGAATCCGCTACCGCCTTGCTCGTATGTCATACCTATAGCGCCGTTATACAAAGGATAGGTGTCTCCGTAACTGGGATAGTACAAGTCGAAGATCTCTTTTGTGAAATACAACCAACCCTTTTGGTCGAAATAGCGGGCGTTGTTTTTGCCGATCATCGTCTGGAACTCGCGTTGCCAGGGCGAAATCACTTCGTGAAAAGGCTCGGCGGCAGGGGCGAAATAGTAGGGATTGTTAAAGCCCTGTTCGTGAAAATCCACGTGAACGTGCGGCATCCAGCGATGATATGCCTTTATGCGTTCACGCGATTCAACCTGCGTTACCCAGGCCCAGTCTCGGTTGAGGTCAAAATAATAGTGGTTGGAACGACCGCCCGGCCACGGCTCGCGGTGTTCCTTAGCGTCACCACTGGGATTGGGAGGTCTATTGCCGTACTGGTTGTAGAAATTGGTGTACCGGTCGCGTCCATCTGGATTGATACAGGGGTCAATGATGACAACCGTGTTCTTCAACCACTCCTGCGTTTTGGCGTTGGTGGGGTCTGCCAGGTCATACAATGTCTGCATGGCTGCCTCCGTGGAATTGGCTTCGTTACCGTGCACGTTGTAGCTCAGCCAGACAATAGCTTTCTTGTCGGATGAGGGTCGACCTTCCATCAGCCCGGCCCGACGTAGATTGTCGATCCGTATCTCCTCGATACGAGATGCGTTTTCCGGTGATGTCACTACGGCATAGACCAGCGGCCGGTATTCGTATGTCTCGCCGTATCGGGTGACGCTGACGTTCGGCATGACTTCCGCGACATGCTCAAA